>JAITBS010000048.1 GCA_031283515.1 Planctomycetaceae bacterium | reverse complement strand
AATGGCGCATTCTCAGGCGGAAATGGCGCATTTTCAGGCGGAAATGGCGCATTTTCAGGCGGAAATGGCGCAGGTTAGGTAATAGTTGATAGTGAATAGTGAATAGTTGCGCAAGCGGAGTAATACCGTTTTGGTAAATTAGGACGCTTGCGACACTATTCACTATTCACTCATAACTATTCACTAACACCGACTGCATTCTCAGGCGAAAATGGCGCAGGTTAGTTAATAGTTGATAGTGAATAGTGAATAGTTGCGCAAGCGGAGGCAGCCAACGTTTCGCCGAAACGTTTTAAACAATACAATACGGCATACTCGCCGACTTGCCCCTGTTGACGGACGGAAATGAAAAACCAACCGTGTACAACACCATAACAAAAACAACCGTTGCGACCGTGGGTTTATTGTTTAAAACCCTTCGGCGAAAGACCGCCTACCTGTTAATTGCCTACCTTGTAATTGCCAACTGTAAACCAATTCAAAATAATTCCACGAAATATTACCAAATTCAAAAAGATTCCACTGATAGATTACGAAATTTACAACAGAATTGAGTTATGGAACAAAGGGGCTTGTCGCAAAATCTGTTTTCAGGTATTATGTAGGGAATTGTTTTTTTCATTATCAAATTTTGTTATTTTCCGGTTTTTTTCAAACGGTATGATTACCACAGAAGTTGTTCTTACGGGTCTTGGTGTTCTTTCGCCAGTTGGTATTGACAAGGAATCGTTTCGGCACGCCCTTCTCGAAGGACAAAGCGGAATCGGATTGCTGAATATCCACACCTCTGACCCTTCACTTCGACCAATGGGAAGCGAAGTACCAGATTTTCATGCCAAAGATTTTGTAAAACCGCGTAAAAATATTAAAGTAATGAGTCGTGATATTCAGTTGGCGTTTGTTTCTGCTTGCCGCGCTTCAACCGATGCCGGACTTATTACTGAAGGTGATACACGAACAGTTGATCCTGATCGGTTGGGTGTTGTATTTGGTTCCGATCTGATTGGTGCGGAAGTCGATATGCTTCTTGATGCGTTTCGGGCAGGTATTCACAATGGTCAGTACAACTTCGACCAATGGGGAACCGATGCGATGAATGAAGTTTTTCCGCTTTGGATGCTCAAATTTTTACCGAATATGCCGGCATGTCAGATTGCCATCGGACACGATGCACGAGGACCAAGTAATTCGGTAACTCTGTGTCGTGGTTCGAGTCTTGCGGCAATAATCGAAGCCGTCCGAACAATTGAACGCGGTGCTGCTGATGTGATGATTGCCGGAGGATGTGGTAATCGTGTCAATCAGGATTTTCAAACACGAGTTAAATCTTATTTTATTGCACCGCGGCAAAATGATCCTTGCCGTGTTCCGAGACCTTTTGATATTGATCGATGCGGTAGTATTTTGGGAGAAGGTTCCGGAGCGTTTGTTCTTGAAAGACGTGAATTTGCCGAAGCACGCGGTGCAAAAATTTATGCAACTATTCGCGGGTTCGCCGAAGTGAACGACCCTAGTCTTCACAAAATACGCCCAACCGGTAAAGCAATTCGCGACAGTATTCGGTTTGCCTTACAACGTGCAGGTTTGACTTCGAACGATATTGGATTTGTCAATGCGGATGGAATTGGTGCAGAACACGATGACCGTATCGAAGCCGAAGCAATTCAACATGTTCTCGGAAATGTTCCGGTAATATCCAACAAAGGTAATTTTGGAGATCTTGGCAGCGGCACGGGAGCAGTTGAATTAGTTTCTGTGATTCTTTCCTTACAGGATGGTCTGATTCCGCCAACTCGTAATCACGAAAAAACCGCACCTGATTGTCCTATTAATGTTGTTCATGGTAAACCGGCGGCATTTTCCTCTCCCTTTGTTCTTAAATTGAATCAGACCCGAATGGGACGGTCATTTGCGTTGATTCTTGAAAAATCATAACCTGTTCAACAAAACACCGTTTCTTTTATTGTTGCTATTTAAAACCTATTTTAGTAAATCATGTATTTTTCTTTGATTGACCGAATCGAATCTTTAGAATTGGGCAAACGAATTGTTGCGACCAAATCGCTTTCGTTATCTGAAGAATATCTGAAGGATCATTTTCCAAATTTTCCGGTAATGCCCGGAGTTTTAATGTTGGAGGCGTTGACCCAAGCATCCGCATGGTTAATTCGTGTTTCTGAAAATTTCACTCATAGTATTGTTGTTCTCAAAGAAGTCGGCAATGTCAAATTTGCACGTTTTGTCCAACCCGGTCAAACTCTGACGATTACGGCATCGATTGTCAAAGAAGACGGCGAACTGGTGAAACTCAAAACGGAAGGAAGTATCGATGGTCAAATCAATCTCAAAGCACAGATTGTTCTTATCCGTTATAATTTGTCCGATATTGATCCGTTACTGGCATTCCAAGATCAGAAAGTAATTGAGGAACTCAAAGAACGTTTCAAACTTCTTTATCAAACGAGATTGGTTTAGAGTGTAAAATTAATTGTGTGGTTAACGGTTCACGCAATAAACAAAAAAGATAATATTTCTGGGAACTTCTAAAAAACTCATGTAAAATTTATTTTTATTAGGATCGCGGTCGTCTCGACCGCCTATTTAGGCGTTTGTCATGCAGGCGGGACGCCCGCGTTCCTTCTAAAATTAGTTTTTAGAAG
>JAITBS010000480.1 GCA_031283515.1 Planctomycetaceae bacterium | reverse complement strand
GGAATTACAATGTAATCGACAGATAAACCGGATAGAATTACGATACTTAACTTATTGCATTTTAAAATTCGGTTTTCTAAAAAGCAAAATTTTGTAATATATCAGTGGAATTATTATTTTTTATTCTTCACCTCGAAGGGGTGGTATTTTCATAACCGTAGGTCAAGCGAAGCGCGACCTACGGTAAATACCTCGCCTCAACCTCGCCTGAAAGGCGAAACTAAACGAGCCCAATCATTAAACCTCATTAAACCGGCAATTATTAAAGTTCTGTCTTTCAGACAGAGGTTTGTTATCGACACGAGTCCGCAGGTCGATGACCTGCGGTTATGAAAATTACACCTCTTTCGGGGTGAAAATCGCAAAACAAAAATTCCACTGATATATTACAAAATTTTTATATCTTTTATTGTAACTATTCAGCCGAATTTTTAATTTTTATTCTTCACCGAATAGTTACAAAATAAGATCACGACTGAATCATTACCTTTTATTCAAAAATCCCGTCAATTCTGTTGATCCCGTCAAAATCTGTTGATCTTGTCAAAAAACGAAAACCGAATTGTCAAATGTGAATGAGTATTGATGAGTATCTTATTAAAGATCGGTGGAACCGGCAGGATAATCAGGACTTCCGGCGGCGACAAAACCTTGACTTGTACCAGAAGAATCCGGACTCACCCAAAAAGCGTAAAGATGACCTTTACTTAGGAAAAACCGGAATCGAACTGTTTTTCCTACAAGAGTGGTGAGATCGGTTGAGTCTGTCCATTGCAGGGGTTGTTTAACGAAATCGCCCTTAACCGTAACACAGCGATTTTTTCCGAATGCCGGAATTGTTTGACCTTTTTCGTCTAAAATTTCAACGGAGAGCTCACCATCTTGTGTATCGACATTAACGAACGGAAATTTTCCTTTGAAGACAACCGGTCGTGTTGTCAACACACCGGGTTGTTCTGTTGCGGTCATGGAAGCAAAGCCATCGCGCCGCAAAATCGCCACTCCAACCGCTCCGCCGGAATAAATATCGTAACCGCGTTTGGGACTTTCACCCGACCAACCGCCGTAGTAAAAATAAATTTTGTCATGAAAAACAGCACAAACGGTTGAAGCACTGTGAAGATAATTGAAATCCCAATCACCGCGTTTTCGAGTTGCTGCGATAAAAGGTTTGCGGTCAGGGCGGTGCCAGTGAAAACCGTCACGACTGTACGCAATTTGTAATTCTGTGGTCTTGGGCATCTTTTTATATTCGCAAATATGATTTTCCGGACCATAATGAATCGCAAAAACACCAATCATTAAACTTTCGTAAGGAGCCGCGTCAAGATTGTAAAGTTGGGTTGGATTGCCGTAAAAAGCAGGATTATTCATTTGAATCAAGTTTTTCGGAACACCGGGGATTTCCGCCGCTTTTTTCAGGAGTTCGTCATCGGGACGCATTGCTGTTACCCAAGAATCGGGAGTATCTTTTTCATCAACAGACGCCCAATGGACACATTCATTCGTCCAAGTTGCACCAGCGGCAAGATCATCACATTCTCTGTAACCTCGACTTCGTCCCAAATTCGGTTGACCCGTTCTAACACTGTAAACCCATTTTTTACGAAACGGATTATAAAAAATGGTCGTGTTGTCTCCGACAACAGAAGTCCGCGTAGCAAAATTCCAATGAATACCGTCCGGCGAAGTAAAAATCTGACCGCCGAATTTGTTTTCGGGTCTTTCGTACAAAAACATTTTGAACCGTTGTTCTGGGGCGGTTGTATCGTGATCCAGAAAAACAGAAGAACCATCACGTTTTCCTTCGCGGACTGGTAAAATACGATTGGTTTCGGGAACAATATCCAAATCAGGACGACTCCAATGAAGTCCGTCCTGACTAACAGCGTAAGCGGTTCCGTCAAACCAACCGGCATGATACCACATCTTAAACAGTTTATCTTTGGGATCGAATGCAACTCCGTCATTAAAAAGTGTTGCGCAGGTTTGTTCGCCGTTATTAAGTTCGAGTTTTGTTTCCGGTTTCAATATTGGGTTGTTTTCGTATTTTACCGGATAATGAAATTGTCGTTGAAGGGTTGTTGATTCGATGAGGAAATCATCAATAAAAAGTTGACGTCCGATATTGATCGGCAAAATCTTAGGAATATTGTCCAGATACGGAACTGGTTTAACACTCCGATCTTTTTTGACATCGCGCGGAGGCCAAACAGACGGAAGCCGAATACCGTTATACAAAAGTTCACCCGACTCTTCAGCCGGAAACGAAAAAGAACCGAAAAGAAAAATCGAAAGTAAACAACCTAAAAAACAAAAATAGAGTTTCATAAAAATTTTTCCTTAAAAAATTAGAAAATGGAGTTAAAATTGTAACAGTCTATTTTGAACGATTACAAAATTAGACAGTTATGACGGAATAGTTGATTACGGATCAACAGTGAAATCAAACGAATTTTTACCCGATTTGATTTCACATTTCAACGGAGTTTTTTCTGGATTGGAAAATATTTCATTAACCAATGAAACCAGCGGTATTGTCTGACCTTCATCCGTACCGCGTGAAGGTCCGCCTTGAATTTTCGAGACGGTAATTCTGTAACTGCCTTCGGCAACACCGCGATAATTTCGGGTACGAAGTTCGGCAATTCCTTGAGTATTGGTTATTCCGGCGGCTCCCCATTTTCTCTGTTCCGGTAATAATGAAACAATCGCACCCTCGAGAGGTGAACTTTTCATTTGGACGGTAATCTGACAGGGATGCAATGTAGGAAGATCTGCCGGATATTCTTCTTTACCACATCCGACGATTGAACAAAATAATAAACACGAAAGAATGACAATAAATTGTTTCATAAATAATCCTCAATATTTTACAGGAAAGTGTTTGATATTACAACAAGTAATGTAACTGTCTATTTTATTTTTAGTTCCGTAAGGATGCAGTTGGTTTTGCTGGTACAACAATAAAACAAACAGTTACAAAAATAATTGTTGTTCTATTGATTACAGTCGGTTACTTTCTTCGCCGTTTCGGGTTCCCATTGCACCCCAGACTCCGTAGTTTGATTTACGTGTTGGTGCTCCGGTGGCATTGGGTGAAGCGGCTGTTCCTGCGGGTGACCAACTGGTATTACCGCAATCCACGGTATCTGAAACGAATTGACCGCCTCCATCGACCAGCGCAACATTAACTCCTCCCGGATGATAACTTGTTGCAGCAACCATTCCGTAACCAAAAACATCATTGTTACTACAAGATGGCGAATTAGGAGGTAAAATCGTCAGAAATCCTGAAATGAGCGTACGACCATCAAATGCAGTGAATCCCAGCTCATTAGCCAAGAGAGTCGTTCCTGAGTCAAAAATTCTTCGGTCTCCGGCATCAATTAACGCAAAACAACTATTCGGATTTGTCAAAAATGTTGTACTGATTCCCACTGCTCCGCGAATCAAATGTGTTGCGTTCAGGTCAATAGGGCAGCGTTCAGCATAAAAGATCGTATTACTTGTACCATCAATACAAGCTCCGATTTTGTGGTATTTCAATGGAACCAACATTCCACGACTGAAATCATTAACAGATTGGTTGTTATAAACAGGAGGTCCAGGATCACGAATAAAATCACCATGGCAAGTGACATAACTTGTTTTGACGTGTAACCGACCGCTAAGATCGTGAAGAACACTTGCATTTCCGTCCGAAGGACATGCCATCAAGGACAATGGTTCGGAATAAAAGTCGGCAATTGCATTGGCTTCGGTTGTATTGTTCCATGGCGGCGGCATCCGACCTAAACTGTTTTTCGACGACATGAGCCGTTCATATCGCGCCGATTGTTCCAAAAATGGTAAAGCAAACGTAACTGCTCCCCATTGATGGTTACGGTTTGTGTTTTTGTCGTTCAAGTCTGTTGTTGTGGTGTAACCGGAATATTGTGGACCTCCACGCGATGCCGGAAACGCATTGTGAGTTGAATGATAATTGTGCATTGCCAGCACAATTTGTTTCAAATGGTTCATGCACCTCATCCGTCTTGCAGCTTCGCGGGCTGCTTGAACGGCTGGCAATAGAAGTGCGATTAAGACTCCAATGATCGCAATGACCACAAGGAGTTCGACCAATGTAAATGCTCGTTTTTTCATAACATCCTCATTTTCTAAAAAAGGTTAAACTTAATAATTGTACGTAAATTTCAAAGATTATGTGTTTAGAACTGCTTACTTTCACTGCCGTCAGCCGTTCCTAAAGCCCCCCAAACACCGTAAGGTGATTCACCATCTTTGACAAAAGCAGAGGAAGGTGAACCGGCATCAACCGTTTCGGAGATAAACGAAACGGAACCATCACAATAGGCAGCATTGATTCCGCCGGAATGATAACTGCTTGCCGAAACCATGGCGGCATTCGGATAAGCACTCGCTGTACCAAAAATACAATTAGCAGAGTTTGGCGGTAACACGGTTGTGAAACCGCTTTGCCATGAACGACCATCGAACAACATACAACCAATTTCATATTGTCCCATTGTTACGCCCGTTGTCTTGTACGTTTTTCTATCGGTATCCAACGTATTAAGACAATCCTGAGGAGTGATTGTTGCGGAATCGGCAACAACTGCGCCATGACCACGAATTTTCCGTGAAGAACTATTTTGTCTTACGGCTCTATCTGCAAAAATAATTGTTTTGCTTGTTCCGTCAGTAACGACAGACATGGAAGTCCAACGTAAAACACCAAAAACACCGCGTCGTTCATCCGTTTCGTTTTGGTTGTATTTGACATAATCACCTCGACATGACGGATAACTACACTTGGCATGTTGTACTCCGCCGCTTTCAAAAGGATATTCGGAATAGGTATCCGAAGGACACATATAAGTTGTGATCGGACTCGAATAAAAGTCTGGTTGCAAACCGTTTCCGGAAAAATCATCCCCTGTGTACCATGGTGGAGGACAACGACCATTTGTGGAACTGACCATCGTTTTGAACACCTCATAACGAGGTATCATTTCGATGAATGGGAGAATTTGAAGAGTGATCCCCCATTGATAACCGCGGTTGGTGTTGTGATTCGAATCATTGGAATCACTTGTTGCGTAGTAACGTTGTGCATTTCTTGCTGCCGGAAATGCCTGATGTGTATCGTGGTAATTGTGGATTCCAATCGCAATTTGTTTCAGGTTATTGGCACATTGCATCCGTCTTGCCGCCTCACGCGCCGCCTGAACGGCTGGTAACAGAAGAGCGATTAACACGCCAATAATCGCAATGACTACAAGAAGTTCGACTAATGTAAAGCCAAACGGTGAAGAGCGAAGAAGTTGTAAGAGGTTTGTAGAAAAGCGTTTAGAACGCGAACACTCTCCACTACAGAGTGCCCCCCCCCCCCTGAATTTCCTGATCTACCCATCTTGACATCGGGATTTTCGCCAAAAAAGTCCCCAAAAACACAACGAAGCATTTCATGAAATTTTCCATTGTCAGACTCCTTATTTTATAAGGTTTACTTAAAACAACTACTATTCGCCCACCGCAATACCAACGATGAAAAAAATGCGAAGCAGTATAATTATGATAGAGTATATAAAAAATAAAACTGAACGTCAATAGGGTAACTTATAATTTTTTTCATTTCATTAATATTTCGTAATTTATCGGTATTTCATTGTAAATATAATAAAATTAAATAGTAACTATTTGAAAAATTCTAAAGACTCTCAAAAAAATACTCAAAACTCTTGACAAAACCACTCACAATAACGACAATCAATACAATTAAATTGAATAGTTTGTGAATGACCTAAAATAACCAATTCAATTTATGACAGGATTGAATATAGTTATGGATTATTTTGTTTGAGTAGTTACAACCAATATTTGATAAATGAGGTGTTTGAAATGAGATTTTTTCTTATAAAACCGGTTTTGGGAAGTATTGTATTTTTATGCCTGATGTTGTTCGGTGTTTGGGAAGTCGGGATTTCTTATGGAGTTGATTCTATTGCTCAGACATCTTATCAAACATCTCCGGAAATTATTTCCGAAACAGTTCCAATCCGTGTTGGAGAAACAGTCCTCTCGTATGACTTTCCGTATGAACCTCAAATCATCAAACGCCAGATTATTTCAACCCGAATCGTTTCTCCTCCGGCAATTTCCGAAATAAAAACCATAAATGATAAACCGTTGCTGCCGCTTCGGCAAACAGAGAAAAAAGAGGAAACCACAGAAAAAATAGAGAAAAAAGAAAACAACGTATTGCCCGAAGAAAAACCTTTTCAGGAGATTACTTTTCCACCACTTTCTAACGAAGAAGAAAAGGAAGAACCAGACCGTATCATAAATCTTAAACCGACACAACCGTTACAAAATGAACCAAACAATATCCCCAAACAAACACCGTCAGTTTCATCAACTGTTCTTGGTCAATCGTCTAGTTTTGCGCGTGAGGTGGAAAAATTGGAGGAACCATTGCTCTCTCCCAGAGGTCTGGTAGATGCGTCCGCAATTGATCCGAAGTTGTATGAGAATACAGCAGAAAATAAGGAAACATCAGAACAAAATAAAGAGTTAATGTCAACAACCGAAAATAATTCGACTGCAATTTCAAAAGAACCATCAGAAGAAAATAAATCCAAAAATGAAAAACAGAACAACAGAATCAATGGAATTTTATTGTTAGTAACTATTGTTTCCGTAACAATGTTGATTTATGCGGTTGTCATTGCATTCGATTATCATCAACGTTGGATACAATCGTTGACAACACAGAACAACCGTTTTTCCGGCATATCCGATTCTGGTTTTTCCGGCGAAGAGATGGATATGGACGCTGATTTTTCCGGTAATATTCCTTTGTATAACGGAAATTCAAATATTCCGGCAGGGTTATCTCATTTTCGTTCGGAATCACCGTATTACTGATGACCCTATCTCACCAACATAACCGGCTATTTTATTTACCACAGAGAAAACATCGTTGAAAACATCGTTGAAATCGTCCGCTGATTACACAGATTTTCACAGATTTTCACATATATTCACAGCGGCTTTTTAGAGATTCTTTTTTTGAACATTACGAAGCAGACAAAATAACAAAACAACGAAAAGTTTAGTTCAAATTCTTTTCGTTTGTTTTGTTTGTTCGTACTCTCTAAAATAAAAGAGACCGTTATGTTTGTAGCTCACAAACCACAAAAAATTAATATTATTTCTGACAAGAGAACAGACGTTTTTCTATTACGTACAATGCTTTGAGGAATGTGTTTTTAAAAAGTTCCGTAGAGAACAATGGATTCTCTACGGCTCTTTTACAAATCATAATATGATGTTAAACTATGTTCATCTTTTTCAAAGGTTCTTTATTGAATTTTCAAAAAGGCATCATCGACTTTTGTCTTATTTCTAACGACTTTTGATAATTTCACCATAAAATAATAAATAAATGATCAGGAACAGATTTCAAGAAATTGATGACATCTGTATTGATACTCTTTGTGAGTCGGGTATTCTGTTGTGGAATTATACTGAGTCTAGCAAGGAAATCACATTTTTTGGACGCCGTAATATTGAGTTATTTTTTGGAAGTTCGGTTGACCGGTTCGCAATGAGTTGGAACGACTTTCTTGATCTTTCGGTTCATCCTGAAGATCGTGTGAATATTGAGCAGGAATTGATTCGAGGGCTTGATACTTCGAATGGTTTTACAGCAGTTTTCCGAATAAAGTATTCAGAAAAAGATCAATGGGAATGGATTAATATTTCCGGTAAAGTTGCTCCGAAAGATTCTGCTACAAAAAAAATTGGGGGAATAATACGTATTTTGCCGTTTATGGCGGATAACCGAGCGATTTCCGTTCTTCCTCAGGATAAATCACCTCTCTTAACTGCGGCGGATAATGCGGCGGATAATACTGAAATATCGAAACTTGACCCATTGAACTCCAATTACCAATTGAAAATAATTTTTGATGCGTTGCCGTTGAGTTGTCTTTTTTTGAATCTGGACGGGACGGTTTGGGGCTGTAATACTGCGGCAACACAATTTTTTGGTACCAACACACTGACCAATTCCTCTCAACGTCTCACCGCTCTTTCGCCCAAATTCCAGCCGAACGGACGCTATTCGGAGGAACTGATTACGGAAAAACTCGCAGAAGTTACTAAAAATGGGCGTATTGTTTTTGATTGGCTTCATCAAAAATCCGATGGCGAACAAATTCCTACAAAAATTACTCTTGTTCGGATGAAACAAGAGGATCATGATATTGTAGTGGGTTATATTCAGGATCTTCGGGAACTTAAACAGATTCAGGGTGAGCGTGATCAAGAACGAGTTCTTTTACGGAATATTCTTAATTCCAGTCCGGTTTGTTTTGTAATTATTGATACGGAAGACAGAATTACTTTTGTAACACCGTTTACAACCGATTTTTTAGGAATTAATACCGGTGATACATTTAGCGATTATTTGGTTGATCAAAAAATCAGGAAACTGTTAAGCAAAGAACTTGAACAAAACGGACTTGTAAACTGGCATCCTGTTACAATGAAAACCTCAAACGGTATTATTAAGGAGATACTTGCCAATATGTTTTTCATTGATTATTACGGGACGAAGGCGGTTATGGTGTGGCTGATTGATGTTACGGAGATACGTCAGGTGGAGATAGAACTTCGGTTGGCTCGTGACGCGGCGGAGGCGTCTGTACGTGCCAAAAGCGAATTTCTTGCCAACATGAGCCATGAAATCCGCACACCAATGAATGCCATTCTTGGTATGGCGAATCTTACGTTACGAACAGAGTTGTTGCCCAAACAACGCGAATATATTGAAGCCTTAGAACAATCGGCAAGAATTTTATTACGAATTATTAACGACATCCTTGATTTTTCAAAAATAGAGGCTGGACGAATGATGATGGAGTATCATGAATTTTCTCTTAACGAAGTCATTGATGATTTGGATGCACTTGTTGCGGAATCGGCGAACAAAAAGCAATTAACACTTTCTTTTGAATTAGCCAAAGGCGTACCGATTCATTTGATGGGTGATTCTATTCGTTTACGTCAGGTGTTGGTCAATCTTGTTGGTAATGCTATTAAATTTACGAGTGAAGGTTCGGTAGTTGTTTTTATTGATGTTGTGGAGCAGGATGGTCTTTCGGTATTGCTTCGTTTTTTGGTTCGGGATTCTGGGATTGGAATTACGCCGGCACAGAAGCGTTTGCTGTTCCGGCCTTTCAGTCAGGCGGACACTTCGACAACACGGAAATATGGCGGAACAGGATTAGGGTTGGCGATTTCCAAGAGTATTGTCACGATGATGAAAGGCGAGATTGATTGTGAAAGCCAACCCGGACAAGGAACAACATTTACATTTACAGCTCGTTTTGGTTTACCTCTTGAGGGTGATCTTCTTGAAGATTTTTCGGAAATCCGTACAGATGTACTTCTGTTGGGAGATTGCGGCGGTTCTTTAGCGACTATTCGGAATTATCTGGAACTCTTGAAATGTAAGGTGGTTGCTCAATACGAAGTTCTCGATGATTTTGAGAATTTCCTTAATTCGGACCGAATGGGCGAGATTGATTTTATTATTTTTGATTTTGACGATCTGGAACACAAGGGTTTACCGATGTATATGTCGTTTCAAAGTAGGGATTTGAGTACTATACCGCTTCTGGTTTTTTCGAATCACCCTGATTTGGATCGGTTTCAGAAAGAACAGAAAATTTTAAATTCTATTCAACAGATTCAAAAACCAATTATAGCCAGTGATCTTTTTAATATTCTGATGTTGGTGACATCGGAAAAGAAAAGGGCGATGATTGAAGCGAAAAAGAAGCCGCATTCACAGGGAGAGACGCGTCATTCTGCGGTTTCATTTGTATTACCGGAATCAATTCGCGGAGCCAAAATTCTTTTAGCGGAGGACAACCGAATCAATCAAATGGTTGCGACAGAGATGCTTAAAATGGAGGGATTTAATGTGGATGTGGCGGTTAATGGTCGTATTGCGTTGGAGATGATTCGGGGCAATCATTATGATTTGGTGTTGATGGACATTCAGATGCCGGAGATGGACGGGCTGGAGGCAACAAAAATAATTCGTTCTGATCCTCAATTTAGTGGTCTTCCGATTCTGGCGATGACAGCTCATGCGATGACGGGAGATCGGGAATTAAGTATTGAGGCGGGAATGAATGATCACATCACCAAACCAATCGATCCGGCATTACTGTTCAACACGCTCGCCAAATGGATTCGCAAATCGTAAAAGAGTGACGAATGGTCGATTTTTCGTCCGCATTGATTTTTTGTCTGCGGAATCCGCAGAGGGAGTATTCCCGTTTTGGAGTTGATTTTGGGTATCTATTCTGCTGTGATTTTCTTTTCCGGTAGGCGACCTTTCGCCGAAACATCACTTAACCTCAATAAAATCAAGGTCAAGAGCGAGAGAATCATGATAAAAAACCTTCTCAATACCGCAAATTGGAGTACTACTTTGACCAATCGGAGCACTCCATTTACCAATTGGAGTACTCCATTGCTAAACAAGTTGACGAAGATTCCACTGATATATTACATTCTTTTTACATTCTTTTAATTATTGGCATGAACCGTCACTATTTACGCTCCCATTGAGGCAAATTCGTCTTCGAAAAGGAGTTTATTGGCGTCAAGAATAATCTTGACATCATCACCGACCTTGCCAAGACCGCGAATATATTGAGCGCATTGACCTGTACCACTTTTGGGAGGCGGAGAAACATTGACTTCTTCAATGGAACGAACTTCGTTAACCGTATCGACCACCAAACCAACTTGAACCTGACCATTGCGAAGGTTAATAACCACAATACAAGTCCGTTCATCATAATCACGCCCCGCCATATTAAAACGAAGACGCATGTCAATTACCGGAATTACCTGACCACGAAGATTGACCACTCCTTTTACATAGTGTGGCATGTCAGGGACTTCGGTTACTTTTTGAATACCAACAATCTCCGTAACATGCCTGATTTCAAGACAATAATCCTCGTCACCAAGACGGAACGAAAGATACATGTCTTTCAATGTATCTTCCGTGTCGTCCGAAAATGATCCGTCACGCCCTGAATTTAGGTCTTCACCTTGTTGGTCTGTTTTTACTGATGTTTGTGACATTTTAGTAGTTTTAATGAATAATTAATTTAGTTAAAGAGTTAAAAAATCAAGTCATATTTCAGTGGTTTTTTTATTTTAACCGCCAAAATAACACACAAAATAGAGTAGTCTGAATTATTGTTTTACGTTTTATTTCCGCACAAAAAAATGTTTTCAATCAATTTTAATATATCATTCAATATAATATACTATTATTTTGACGAAAAAGAATTGTTTCGGCAAGAGATAAATCATTTGGAGTAGTAATTTTTATATTAAATCGATCCGCAGGAACTATCGAAACAGCAAAACCGGCATTTTCAACAAGTTGCGCATCATCCGTCGAATCAACATTTCCTCGACATTCATAAGCATTAAGGAGAATATCCCGTCGAAAAACTTGCGGAGTTTGTGCTTCCCAAAGGTTTTTTCGATTTATTGTTTCGACAATTTGCCCATTGTAAACTCGTTTAATGGTTCCAACGATGGGAGTTGCGAGCATTGCCGCACCGTCAATCCGCGCCTGGCGAAAAACCGCATCAATCTCTGTTTTTGAAACACAAGGTCTTGCCGCATCGTGAACCGCAACAAAATCAACATCTTGCCGAACCACCGCCAACCCGTTTTGAACAGAATCAATACGCTCATTACCTCCGGCAACAACCAAAAGGAACATCCGATCAATTTCACTCGCATAAAACCGGAAAAACCACGTCAAATCATCCGGTGAAATGACTATAATCAATTGCACAACATCTTCCCGTTCATAAAATTTTTCGACACTGTGCAACCAAACAGGTTTTCGGTTAAGCGATGCAAATGTTTTTTTGGCAGTCGGTTTATTGGAATTTGTTTCGGTAAATCGACGACTTTTTCCCGCCGCAACAATAATTACTGAAAAAAATCCCGATTCTTGTCCGTTGTTTGTATCCATTATCCTGATTAACCAATTTACGTTATTTAGTGGAGAGTTCATAGTGTTGTGTTGAAATTATTGCCGTTACTGTTGTAATTTGCCGGCAACTTTCTCTATTCTTCACTATTTTTTCACTATTTTTCACTTTCCACTCTCAATTAAACTAATTCTCGTTGCGGCATTCGTGATCCGATAAAACTTCCGATTTTCTTGCAATCCAGTACTTCCAAAGCCAAAGCCTCATGAAGTTCCAGGATTGTATCCCAATCCGCTTCGGTATCGAATGTAAAACGAATATTGTTTTGCTGATCCAGACCGGCAGGAACAGGAAGTAGTTCGACATTGAATTTTTTCTGGTTATCAAGAAAAAACGTACCCGGAAGTTGACGATGAATCTGATCGTCTATTCTTGTTGCGATTTTTCGGAGGGTTTGGGAACGGTACCACTCGGGAAATAAACCATAAGGTCTTCCTGCAGAAAAAATCTCATTTGTAAACTGATAAGCGGCATAATCACAATTTGGCTCTAGTTCGGCGGTGCGAACCAGTTGATCTACAAGCGTCGGATCAAGAAAGGGCCAATCCGCACCAATAAACACACAAGCATCTGCCGGAAAATGTTCAAGTGTTTGCTGGAGTAACGAAAGTGTATCTCGCGCCGTCGATGAAAAAACCGGAACATCAATTGGAGTTAATTGACGAACAATGTCACCATTAGTACCTTCTTCGGCTAATACAACAACTCCGTTGAGCAGTTCGCAATCTGTCATTTGACGAACAACCCATTCCAATACGGACTTTCCTTCGAGCCGTCTTGCGACATGACGGCGTTGTTTTTCGGTGAGCAGGGTACCCTTAACAATCCCAATCGTTTTGAACATAACACACTCCTTTTTTAGGGGGGAAACTAATAAAAATCCAAAATGGATCTGTAACCAATGAATGTAGTTATTCTTTATTATACAACTAATTAACACTGAATCAAACGTTGCGGCAATAAATATAATTCAAAAAAAATATTTTTTCGGTTTTTTAGGAAAATCCGAATCATTGTACCAACTCAAAATTTTACAAGCGATACTTCGGGCAGTGATTTGATTGATTTTATTCTTGTATCTATAAATGAAATATCTCAATTCTGACTCCTTACGGGAATAAAATCGGTAATTTTCAAGGTCTCCGATTTAAAAACATGCTCCGAAAACATTCCTGCTGTTCAGATATTACACAATTTTAGAAGTTTGTAGTATAAATTGACAAGTTTGTATGAAAGGTTAAAATTAAGAACAAATCCTAAATCTGTGTTAATCTGGGCAAAACCAGACAACTGGGTAGGAACAAGGAATGCAATAAATTACGAAAAACTGTAAAAACTTTTGTGAACGTTGAGAACCCCATTTACAATTTGTGGTAAAAAATCTCAAAAGTTGGTAAACTTTTACCTCAAATTGTGTCAATGTTGTGATGGGTTAAATTTCAAGTAACAAATTCGATTTGAAGTTCCATTTGTAAATGCCGAAGTAAAATTAACCAAAATATTATAAACAAAATTATGTCAACACCTTCTGTTCTCATTCTCGGCGGCGGTCCCAACCGTATTGGACAAGGAATTGAATTTGATTATTGCTGTTGTCATGCGGCATTTACGGTCAAGCGGTTGGGTTATCGGGCGATTATGATGAACTGCAATCCTGAAACGGTTTCGACGGATTATGACACGTCGGATGTTCTTTATTTTGAACCGTTGACTCTTGAGGATGTTCTTGCCGTGATTGCGCATGAGCGGCCGATAGGTGTGGTGTTGCAATTTGGTGGTCAGACGCCGCTCAATCTGGCGAAGGCTCTTTCTGATGAAGGTGTTCGGATTCTGGGAACGGATGTTGCGTCTATTGCGTTGGCGGAAGATCGGCGGCAATTTGGTGAAATGTTACAGGAACTCGAAATCCGGCAAACTCCCGGTGCAACCGCTGTTGAACTTGAGGACGCTTTGATTGCTGCCGAACGTATTGGTTTTCCCGTGTTAATGCGTCCGAGTTTTGTTCTTGGCGGTGCCAAAATGGAAATTATTTTTGACCGTGACGATTTGAAGTCCTATTGGAACGCGTTGCTTGAATATTCATTACAAGTGGATTTAACACTTAGTGAAGAACGACCGATTTTGATCGATCGTTTTTTGGAAGATGCTATTGAAATTGACGTGGATGCGATAGCTGACGGAGAAACGGTAATTGTTGCGGCAATTATGGAACATATTGAAGAGGCGGGAATTCACAGTGGTGATTCGGCGTGTTCACTTCCGCCGCAGTCGTTGACACCGAAGTTGATTCGGCAACTCGAAAACGCAACTCGAAAAATTGCTCTTAAAATGAATGTTGTTGGATTATTGAACATTCAGTTTGCGATTAAAAATAATTTGGTTTATGTTTTGGAGGTGAATCCGCGTGCGAGTCGGACAATTCCGTTTGTCAGCAAGGCAATTGGTGAACCGTTGGCGAGTATTGCGATGCGTGTGATGCTTGGTGAAAAATTGTCGGCGATGTTTTTGGTCAAACCGTTTAGACGTTGGCAAGAGTTGAATCATGTTGCGGTGAAGGAATCGGTGTTTCCTTGGTCGCGATTTCCTGGGGTGGACACGCGGTTGGGACCGGAGATGAAATCGACGGGTGAAGTCATGGGTATTGCGGAGACATTTGGAGAAGCGTTTGCGAAAGGTGAAAACGGAACTGGCGTTCCGATTCCGCTTTTGGGCAATGTTTTTGTTTCGGTCAAAGAGTCGGACAAACCGGTGATTGGTGAAATTGCCCGTCAACTGGTTCAGCTTGGTTTCAACATTATTGCTTCTCGTGGAACGGGTGCGGTGCTGACAAGTATGGGGTTCAAGGTTGAGACTGTATCGAAAATTATTGAAGGTGAACGTCCGAATATTCTTGATCGAATGATTGATGGCAAAGTGCAATGGATTATCAACACGCCATCGGGAAAAAATCCGCATCGGGATGAGGTATTGATTCGTACGACAGCAATGCGTCTTGGTGTTCCGCTTGTTACGACGATTCGCGGAGCCAAAGCGTTTCTTGAAGCCGTATTATTCCTCCGCGACAATCCGAATGTCAATGTTAAAACGATTCAGGATTACCTATTGTTTTGACGAAATAAACGAGATTTGTTGGATTGTAATATATCAGTGGAATATTTTTGAATTTGTTTACAGTTGGCAATTACAAGGTAGGCGACCTTTCGCCGAAAGGTTGGTCGGCGATAGTCAACGATGGTGAAATGTATGAAATACCAGGTCCATAAATTATTTGATCGCTAAAAATTAAATCATTCGGAAAATTATGCTTTCGAATAATCTTGCCTTCTGTTTTCTGGTTTGTAGGGATACACGATGCGGTGTCCCTACTAAAATCTTTTAACTTTGCCCCAAAAAATACAAAATTCCAGTTCGCTGAACGGTCTTATTGCAAACTTGTATTTTTGATGTATATTTTATAACCTTAAATAAATGATGTTTTGCGTTGACCTAAAAATGTCAACAGGTAAAAACTTCAGCGGAAATAATTAATGACAAAATAACGCTGATATTTTATCAAACAAAAGAAATCATTTTTTAAGTGCGATACGTTGTACAATTTGTTTACTTACATTTTTAACTCAATTTTCAACTCTTAACATCTTTCTATTATGGCTGTAACAATTTATTACGAAAAAGACGCTGATCTTTCCAAACTTAAAGGCAAAACAATCGCGATTCTCGGTTACGGTTCGCAAGGTCATGCGCATGCCCAAAATCTTCGTGACAGCGGTTGCGATGTGATCGTCGCCGAAGTCAAAGGAACACCAAATTACGACCTGGCAGTTCGGGACAAATTCAAACCGCTCACAACAGAGGAAGCCGTAAAACGTGCCGATTTGATTGTTCTGACACTTCCCGATGAACTTCAGGCAGGTATCTTTGAAACACAAATTCGCCCACACCTCTCCAAAGGGAACCTTGTTATCGCAACACATGGTTTCAATGTCCATTACGGTCAGCTCAATATGCCCGAAGGAGTTTACGCAATTCTTATTGCTCCAAAAGGTCCCGGACATCTGGTACGAAGTGAATTCGCGAAAGGCGGCGGTGTTCCTTGTCTTATTGCTCTCGGCGAAGGTGCCGGCGATAAAGAACGGAAAATCGGACTCGCTTACGCCAAAGGAATCGGAGGAACACGCGGCGGTGTTATCGAAACAACTTTTGCCGAAGAAACAGAAACCGATTTGTTTGGTGAACAAGTCGTTCTTTGCGGTGGAGTTTCGGCATTGGTTCAGAATGCGTTTGAAGTGTTGGTCGAAGCCGGTTATCAACCCGAAATGGCTTATTTCGAATGTATGCACGAACTCAAATTAATTGTTGACTTGTTTTATCAAGGCGGTTTGAATTATATGCGGTACAGTGTCTCCAATACTGCGGAATTCGGCGACTACACTCGCGGCTCCCGTATTATCACAAATGAGACCAAAAATGAAATGAAAAAAATCTTAACCGAAATTCAAACCGGTGAGTTTGCCAAAGAATGGTTGCTCGAAAACAAAGTCGGCGCTCCAAAGTTCAAACGAATCCGCGCAATTCAACGTCAACACCAACTCGAAGAAGTCGGAAGACGACTCCGTAAACTAATGTCTTGGATCGACGCAAAAGAATTTTAATCCCCAAATTTCAGATAATCCAAAACCATCGAAGGCAGGGATTTCCGTCCCCGCCTTGTTATTGTTAATACATATATTGTAATGGTTTAGTAGATTTCATAATCAACATATTAGTCATGAGTTCTATACCTCTTGTAGTAATATGTTGATGTTTTCTATTCGACAACACGGAACACTCAAAATAGCACGAAAAATACAAAATTTTTGTTTTGACCCTTTTCGTGTTATTTTGTGTTTTTGTGTGTGGTTCGTGTGGTAAAAAATTCCGCTGATATATTACAATCTGCGTAATCTGTCAACTGGTTTTCTTCCGCCTGCCAACTGGTTTTTATTCTTTGCCGGCTGATTTTTGTCGGCTGCCAATTGGTTTTGGTTCTCTACCGACTGGTTTGGGGCTCCTGCCAACTGGTTTGGGTTCTCTGCCGAATGGTTTGGGTTCTCTGCCAACAGGTTTTTGTCGGCAGCCGACAGGTTTTTGATAATTGTCAACTGGTTTTTGCCAATTGACAACTGGTTTTTGTCAATTGTCAACTGGTTTTTGCCAATTGTCAACTGGTTTTTGTCAATTGTCAACTGGTTTTTGGTAATTGTCAACTGGTTTTTGCCAATTGTCAACTGGTTTTTGTCAATTGCCAACTGGTTTTTGGTAATTGTCAACTGGTTTTTGTCAATTGCCAACTGGTTTTTGCCAATTGTCAACTGGTTTTTGGTAATTGCCAACTGGTTTTTGGTAATTGTCAACTGGGACAAGTCGGCTATCGCCGACCAACCTTTCGGCGAAAGGTTGACTACCCGATAATAAGGTTGACTACTCGATAATAAGGTTGACTACTCGATAATAAAGTTGACTACTCGATTCAGTAGGTTTGCGACGTTTCGCCGAAATGTCATTAGCAATATATCAGTGGCATTTTTGTTTTTCCCATTAGCCCCGATAGGGGCGTCAGGGTTATAATTTTAACACCCTTTCAGGGCTAACTATTGTTGGTAACTACAAAAATTGCACCGGTATATTACGAAAATTTTTGATCTTTACGTCCGCAATTTTCGACAACTCTTGTATAGTCCTATTGATTCAGATACAATGTGAGAATTAAATTTAAGGTTGAGTTGCCGATTAGTGTTTTAATTAAAATTAATTAGTTGGATCATTCTTTTT
>JAITBS010000461.1 GCA_031283515.1 Planctomycetaceae bacterium | reverse complement strand
ATTGAATAAAATCTTCGTATTTTTCGTCTGTTCTCTTTTTATCTGTTTCGTAATTCTTGCAAAAATAATCCCTAAAAATCTGTATAATTTGCGGACTAAAAATAGATAAGTACATTATTATACGTATATTCATTTGAACAGATTAGTTAGGACGTTTTTTCTTTATAAAACCTCATCGTCCTGAAAGGACAGTGGTTAGTTAATAGTTGATAGTGAATAGTTAATAGTTGCGCAAGCGGAGTAATACCGTTTTGGTAAATAGGACGCTTGCGACACTATTCACTATTCACTCATAACTATTCACTAATATCCTGCCCTTTCAGGGCGATCTTGTTGGCAGTCACTTTGACCCTACCCGTTTGGTAGGGCTGGTTTATGTTGTCCTTTCAGGATGTAGGAGAAAAAAATTTCTACTGATATATTACTTTTGAAGTATTATTATCAATTGTTAATGAGTTCTTGTCAATTGTCTCAGGTGCGATTACTCTCATTTCCAACCTATTCCCTAGTGCTTTGTTAATCTTAAAAACTGGCAGATTTTTATCGGTAATAATTCCGCATGGGAAACTCTCCGCTCTCCATTATCAACTCTTCACTACTTTATTAATATCATTTCATCATCGTTTCCTCTTGCGGAAACAATAACAAAATAGACCGTACACTTGATTTTTGTTAAGGTTTTGAGAAAATAAACACCGCTCGAATTTACGACAGTGTTTACTGTTAATTTTTTTCCATTTTAAAACTTTTGGAGATTTATCATGTCTGCATTTTCCGAAGTAAAAAAAACAGTTCAATTTGAAGGTTCTGAATCAAAAAATCCTTTGGCATTTCGTTTTTACAACCCTGACGAAAAAGTTGAAGGTAAAACAATGAAAGACCATTTCCGTTTCAGTGCCGCGTACTGGCACACAATGCGTGGAAGCGGTTCTGATCCGTTTGGTCCCGGGACAATGTACCGACCTTGGGAAGGTAAAGATACTGTCGCCAATGCCCAGAAACGTGTCAAAGTCTTTTTCGAATTTCTCGAAAAAATTCAAATGCCGTTTTATGCTTTTCACGATCGCGATATCGCTCCAGAAGGCGGCTCGCTCAAAGAAACAAACGATAATCTTGATGCTGTTGTCAAGGTCTTTAAAGAAGAACAACAACGAATCGGAGTGAAATTGTTGTGGGGAACAGCAAATTTGTTTGGTAATCCGCGTTTCATGCACGGAGCCGCAACTAGTTGTAACGCGGATGCGTTTGCTTTTGCTGCAGCTCAGGTCAAAAAAGCTCTCGAAATAACCAAAGAACTCGGCGGTGACGGTTACACTTTCTGGGGCGGACGCGAAGGTTACCAATGTATCTGGAACACCAATATGAAACGTGAAATTGATCATCTGGCAAAATTTATGCACATGGCAGTTGATTATGCCAAAGAAATTGGATTCAAAGGACAATTTTATTTTGAACCGAAACCAAAAGAACCAACAAAACATCAATATGATTTTGATTCGGCGGCATGTATTAATTTTCTCCGTGCTTACGGTCTTGAGAAATATGTCAAGATGAATATCGAAACAAATCACGCCACTTTGGCAGGACATTCTGTGGAACACGAATTAGAATATGCCGGAAGTCAAGGCTTTTTAGGTTCGGTTGATGCGAACACCGGTGATACATTGCTTGGTTGGGATACCGACCAATTCCCAACCAATGTTTATGAAACAACTAAAATGATGTTGGTAATTCTAAAATATGGAGGGTTCAAAACCGGCGGTTTGAACTTCGATGCCAAAGTCCGACGCGAAAGTTTTGAACCGATTGATCTGTTTTACGCTCACATCGGCGGAATGGACGCTTTCGCCTTAGGTCTCAAAATTGCAGCAGAAATTCGTAAAAACGGTGAAATTGCGCAAATGGTTAAAGATCGTTACGCTTCGTGGGACACGGGTATTGGTGCAGAAATCGAAGCAGGTAAACACGATTTCAAATCGCTCGAAAAATATATGCTCAAAAAAGGGAATGCCGACCCCAATAAATCCGGTAGGCAGGAACTTTTCGAAAATATCGTCAACCGATATACATTCAAAAATCGCTAAACATCAGTCACACTGGTAATTGTGTTTTCCGTTTTGGTGCGGCGTTTCGGAGAAATGCCGCACTTTAGGGAAATTCGCTTCTCGACCGCTTCTCGGCGAAAATTCAATTACGTTGTTTATTGTTCGGTTATCGGTTTATCCGAATTTGCCTCTTGTCTTGAACAAACAATCTGTGTTATATTCAACCGGTTTTGCGGCAAAGCCAGCCGCGATGAACATCATAGACCCAACCGGATGACCAATAATGATAAACAGATTCTTCACGTTTGATTTTAAAATCGTTTTTTTGGCAAAGAGCAATCATTTCACGATTATCCCGTTGTGTTACAATCGTACTGGATGGAATACTCAGGGAACTGCACCAAAAATCACAAGCATTGAAAAGCCCTGTTCCGATTCCGCGATGGCGATGTTTTGAGTCAACCGCAAACAATCCAATACGTCCTTCCCGTTCTATTTCTCCGGTTTCAGGATGAATACGTTTGGCACAACGAATGGTGGCGAGACCAATGTGTTGACCTTCTTCATACCAAGTCCAAATACTGTCCGCTAATTCTTTGGTAACCGCAAAATTGATCCAGGTCAAGAAAAGTTGTTCGTAACGAGCGGAGAGTTCCGGATCATTTTTGAACCGTGTCATCATTCCCGATTGAATTGCCAAACGTTCCAACATTGGCGAACAAAAAGAGGATGTGTAAGAACGAACATGAAAATCAATCGGTGGAATATTGTCGCCTATTAACTTCGTAAACACAATTTTTCTGTCATAACAAGGGCAGAGAACATTATGAATAAAAAGTTCATCGGAACCGTTTTCGCGAAGATTGATACAAATCAACCGAAATCGTTCACTGGCAGTTTGCAATGATTGTTCGAGAGATTCCTGAGAATATCCGCTCGGAATATCTACATTGCCAATCGGGAATCCAAAAAATTTTGAATCCCATTCAACATAAGAAATAGGGTATGTCATAAGTTTACTTCATAATAAAAGATTAAAAAAAATCATTATCCTACCAATTAAAAACAATACAAAATAAAGTTCTTGGCAAAAAAAGAATTTTTGTAATATATCAGCGGAATTATTATTTTGAGTTCTTCACCCCGAAGGGAGGGAATTTTCATAACCGTAAGTCAAGCGAAGCGCGATCTACGGGTGATACACATCTTCTCCAATAAGACAAATTATATTCTGAAAAATAAAACAAGTGAATATTGACTATTAAAATTATAATCGAGATTGTTTTGTAATCAAGATTGTTTCCTTATAAACAGGTCAATAGTTCTTTGTTGTTTTATTCTTGTGAGGTATTGATAATTCTGCGGGTCATTGTAAGAGTCTATTTTTATCAACAGAGTCTGTTGGGAGTGCAGATATTTATTCTGTAGATTCCGCAGATTTTCGCTGATTATTTGTATCAATTCAGCGGGTAGTCAACCTTTCGCCGAAACGTTTTAAACAATACGGCGATAACCGGCTTGTCCCTGCTGACGGACGGCAATATGCACTAAAATGTTCGTTTGTTTTGTTATTTTGTTTATTTTGTTTGTTTGTTTGTTTTGTATTCTCAAAAAATAATCCCCCAAATCCGTGTCGTCTGCGGACTAAAAATAGACCGTGATCTTGTTGAAAGTCCTTAATTCTTTTGATTTCCTGCTCTTGTGAAATGGAATCAACAAATTTATAATATCTTCCCGATTAAAATTCGGTTTTCCTTTTTTGACCGGATCGGCGGAACTTACGTGATTTTTGAGTGGAAACATTCGGTAATACGTTTCGGCAAAATTGATCAATCATTTCTATCAACCAGGCTCCAACAGCAATGAATAAACAACGTCTTACAGAAATTCTTTCGAAATTTCCATTGGTTCATATTGCGGTTATTGGCGACTATTTTTTAGACCGGTATTGGCAAATTGATTCGGAACGTGATGAACCATCGATTGAAACGGGTTTAACGGCTTATCAGATTGTTGATTGTTGGGGCAGCCCTGGTGCGGCGGGAACTGTTGTTAATAATCTTTCGGCGCTTGGAGTTGGAAAGATCGATGCGATTGGGTTTATTGGTAAAGACGGAGAAGGATACGAACTTGCAGCTCTTTTGGACAAAATCGGTGTGCGGCAACACCATCTGGTTGAATCGGAACAACGAGTGACTCCGTGTTATACCAAGCCCTTGCGTAACGGGATTGAAATGAACCGGTTTGATATCAAAAACCGAACCGCCACACCACCGGAAATCGAAACAATACTTATTGCGTCAATTCAGGAAATCATTGGTCATGTGAATGCTTTGATCATTATGGATCAGGTCAGTGAGGAAAATTGCGGTGTTTTGACGAAACATGTTCGGAATCACCTGATCCAATTAGGACGAAAACTTGAGAGACCATTGATTTATGCTGATTCACGGGAAAGAATTCATCTTTACAGTGAGATGGTGATTAAGTGTAATGAGCGGGAGACACTGGAAGCGTTTGGGCTGTACGACGGTACAACTCCGGCGTTGGATCTTTTGAAACAGTGCGGGCAGAGCCTGGCGGAGAAAACCGGACATGCCGTATTTATTACAATGGGAGAACGCGGGCAATTGGTTGTTGATCCGAAAAGCAAAACACAACAAATAAAACATGTTCCCGCAATTCCTGTTAGGGAAACGATTGATATTTGCGGAGCCGGCGACGCATCCAGTTCGGCAATTGTTGCCGCACTCTGTGCCGGAGCAAACTACGAAGAAGCCGCTTTTCTTGGTAATCTGGCATCGTCAATTACTATCCGAAAAATCGGTCAAACCGGAACCGCATCGCCAAAAGAAATACTTAACGCATTCGATGAATATCAGTAATATTTCGCGTCTCTATCACGTCGCCTTTGTAATTTTTCGTAATCTATCAGTGGAATTTTTTTCTCCTACGCCCTGAAAATAGTTGATAGTGGAGAGTGGAGAGTGGATAGTTGATAGTTCGCAATGCGGAGTACTACCGTTTGGGTAAATTTAGGACGCTTGCGACACTATTCACTATTCACTCATAACTATTCACTAACACCGACTGCATTCTCAGGTGAAAATGGCGCATTTTCAGGTGAAAATGGCGTATTCTCAGGCGGAAATGGCGCATTTTCAGGCGGAAATGGCGCATTTTCAGGCGGAAATGGCGCATTCTCAGGCGGAAATGGCGCATTTTCAGGCGGAAATGGCGCATTTTCAGGCGGAAATGGCGCATTTTCAGGCGAAAATGGCG
>JAITBS010000411.1 GCA_031283515.1 Planctomycetaceae bacterium | reverse complement strand
GGCAACTGATCTGAGTTCTCAATTTGTAAAACGTTTAATTGAACTTGCAGAAACAGATGACGAAATCAATGTTCGTTGTGGAGCACTGACGGCGTTGTCAACGATTTTGACAAAAGAATCCATTGAAACAATTAAACATTTGGTGGACGATAAATCAATGGTTGTTCGTGATGCTGCTACAGTTGCTCTCAAAAAATGGATGACCGATTATCAAACATCTGTATCAAATTCAGCAGGACTGTAATGTCGGTAAAAGTTGGTAACTATTCAGACGTGATCGTATTTTTATAGTAAATGACCGACTCAAACCTCATTTCTACCTAATTTTTCCTAACAAAACAACCTCAGTAGCAAAAAGAAAATCGAAACAACAAAAATTCCACTGATGTATCACAGGAAATTTTGTTTTATGCAATCGTTCTATTCTCGTCTTTGTTTTCTCTATTTTCCAGTCGGGAAATACAAAACTCCAAACGCCGGATTATTTCATTTTGCTGGAGTTCAGTCCATGATCTTTTTTCAAGAAACAATTGCGATAAATATTGAAGCCCTTCCAAAAGAAGAAGCGTTTGATCAAAAATCCGAACCATAAAAAGTTCATCTTCAGAAAGAGTTCGAATATTTTGGTAGGCATTCAAACCAAGTGTCCATAACATACTGTTTGATGCAGTTGCCGAACCAAGAAGCGAGGCAATATCTAAAGAAACATTGTCAACCGTAACTTCCTTGAAATCAATCATTCCGTAAACCCCATTGTCATCAAAACGTAAATGTCGCCATAAAGCGTTGCCAATAACCGGCTGAACCGGAACAATAAGCCAAGAAGCATGAGTCAAAAGCGATAAACAACCCTCACTCAATGGAAGTATCTGACTCAAAAATGTTAACCCCAACTTCGCTAAACGCGCTTCCTCAAGCGTTGAAGGATTGGAACGACTCTCCAATAATACCTGATTAAGTTGCGTAAAACGTTTGGTAACCCAATCCCTCCAATGTGTTAATTGTGATTGAATGTGTAAAGAAGTTGAAGCAGGCGGGTCAGGTAATGGAAAACCAGAAACTGCAAGATGAAATTGTGCAAGTGACATCATCGCCGCAATCACCCGAAATCGTTTCTGATCTAAAGTCTCCGTCTCCGTGTCAAAATAGTCAAACCAAGGTAATAATTCCCAGTAAGAACCGTCAAATTCAACAAATCCCTTGTGTTTTCTCGTCTCCAACGGAAGAGGAACAAACTCAATACCCTCATACATCGCCGTCCATAATACCGCTTGAATAAATTGTAACTGATCACGGCTCGGTTGACCCACAGGCCAACGGCGCAAACAAAATAACTCTTTCGAAGATTCAATTCGCCAATGTTGACACATACCAAGAGATGACGACGGATCAAGAGGAAATAAACCTTCCGACCGAAAATCTTTCGGATAAGCGGAGAGAACATGTTCGATTATTTGCCCCGTTATCATGTTTGGGTGATCCGTTTTGGGTAATTCGTTGAAATGAAAGTATTCGAAAAGGAATTGAAGAATGACGTTAAATGCTTCTCCAAAATCGTAATCGGACTATAACGACTTCAAAGGAAATCTTTTTTATTTTTTTCATAAAATCTCTGCCAAATTACTAATATTAAAGTAAGTTACGTCAATTGTAAAACATAAATCACTTGTGAAACTTAAATCACCTCCGAAAGATAGGACAAAGACAAAAAATGATCCTCATTCACAATCAGGCGGATTTAGGATAATTTTAACAAAATTTGGAAATCGGAATTGTTTCGTAGTTGATAGCGGAAAGTGCCGCATTCGGAATAATACCGTTTGGGTAAGTAATCCACATGCGGCACTTTCACTATTCATCTGCGAAAATTTACGTAATCTGAGAACTAATCAGCGGATTAATTTGTGAAAATCTGCGTAATCTGCGGACTAATTTGTGAAAATCTGCATAATCAGCGGACTAATTTGTGAAAATCTGCGTAATCAGCGGACTAATCTATGTTCTCTGCGGACAAAAAATTCCAAGTTCCGATATATTTTTTCAGTAATAATTTGAGACCCTGTTGACGGTTTTGTGATTTCTGGTAAAGTTTGGAGAACATTTTTTAATATTTTTTCAGTTTTCGTCGGTCAGGTTCTGAAAAGATTTTTACTAACAATAGACCGCCCTCACATTTTACCGTTTTCCGAAACGTTGCCCAGATTATTGTTGAATCATAATCTTATAGAGTTGGCAATGTGCTGAAGGAGGCGGTTCAAGATCAGAAAGAGAGTAATTGACAATGTCTCACGCTCCTACTCCTGTCTCTGTTCAGGAATTGATTGATGCCGGAGTCCATTTTGGTCATCGTGCCAGTATGTGGAATCCCAAAATGCGTCCTTATGTTTATGGACGCCGGAAATTGATACACATTATCGATGTTCGGGAAACTGTTCGTGGTATTTTGCGTGCTAAAAAATATCTTCGTCAGGTTGCAGCTCAAGGGAGTTTAGTTCTTTTCGTCGGAACCAAACGCCAAGCCACCGAAACAATCAAAAATGAAGCCATACGTTGCGGAATGCCTTATGTTGCCGAACGTTGGCTCGGCGGAACTCTAACCAATTTCACAACGATTCGAAGCCGGCTTTCCCGACTCAAAGAACTTGAAGAAATTCTTGGCGGAGAACAGTTGTTGACGTATTCGAAAAAAATGCAGTCGTCACTGCAACGGGAATATCGCAAAATGTTTCGGAACTTAAACGGTGTTCGCGAAATGAATCGTTTTCCCGAAGCAATGGTGATTGTTGATCCGAAAAAAGAAAAAAACGCGGTTAAAGAAGCACAAAAACTCGGAATTGTTACCGTGTCGTTAATTGACACCGATTCCGATCCGGACGAAATTGATTTGGCAATTCCCGGCAATGATGATTCTATTCGATCAATCGAAGTGATTATGCATTGTCTTGCCGATGCGGTTTTGGACGGTCTGCACGATGCCGGTATTCAATCGGAAATCGCCGGAAAATAAACCGGAACCTATAATCTTTTACTTTTGATGGTTTAAAGTAATTATTTCCGTTTGCGGGTCATGTTGCGATAATGAACGGTGTTTATTTTATCGATATTCCTGTTTTGAAATATATTTCCTGAAAGAGGTTTCTCGAAATATATTTTGTTTTTCATTCTCAAATTTAATATTTTTAATTTTCTTACACTAATTAACTAACAATGGACATATCTGCATCTCAGGTTAAGGCGTTCCGTGACAAGACGGGATTGCCGATGATGGATTGTAAACGGGCTCTCGTTGAGGCTAATGGCGATGAAGAAAAAGCTCTTGAAATACTTCGCAAAGCCGGAGCCAAAACGATGGCAGGACGAACAGACCGCGAAACAGAAAGTGGTCGGATAGCGATTTTCACCGACACAAAACAACAAGTTTCGGCAATGGTCGAACTCCTTTGTGAAAGTGCTCCTGTTTCCAACACCGAAGAATTTATTGTTCTGGTCAACGGTTTAGCGGAACAACTTGCAACAGGTCCCGGAGCCCAAACGCCCGACGAACTTCTTGCTCAACCATTTCCGGGAAAACCGGGAGTTACGCTCAAACAGTTTTACGATGATTTGGTCAACAAAATTCGTGAGGTGTTCCGGCTTACGCGGATTGTCCGAATCGAATGTCCTTGCGGTGCTTATGTTCACCACAACGCCGCAGTTGGTGTTCTGCTTCCGATTGAGGGAACAAATATTGATCTTGGTAAAGATATTAGTATGCATGTTGCCTCGATGCGGCCGCAGGCTCTTAGTGAGAAAGACCTTGATCCGGCTGTTGTCGAAAAAGAGCGTAAAATTGTGATCGAACAAGTCAAAACACAAAACGCCAATAAACCCGATAACATTATCGAAAAAATCGTTGATGGCAAAATGAAATCGTTCTTCGCCGAACACACTTTACTTGGTCAACCGTTTGTTAAAGATTCAGCAAAAACTGTTGCGCAAGTTTGCGGCGAGGGCAAAATTAAAATTAAAGAAATAATACATTGGGTATTAGGACATTAAAATTCAATGTAAATTTTCATTGTTTTCGATAGGTCTTTTGTCACCTTCACGAAAATAATCAAAAGGGTAGGCGATGTTTTTTTCTGAAAGACTTTCGCCTACAGTTGTTCCAAAACTGGTTGCGTACTTCTTGATTGTTGATAATGAATTGCGAACCGGCTATAATTTGCGTTCCGTTATTCACTCTTAACTTTCTACGATTACAATATTTTTCGTTTATTCTCCGGCAATTTTAATAGTTCTTGCCGACAAAGTTCGCAAAGCCGTTGCATTATTTTTAAGGGCAATGTTTCGGCACGTGTTGTTGTGTCAAATTCCATTTCGTCCATAATTTCATCGATACGCGATTTCGGAATTGTATTTTTGAACGCGCTGCAAAGTTCCGCACGCAAAAATTTACGGCGATGAAAAAAAATAACACGGGAAAATTCATTAAAAAATTTCAAGTCAGGAATTTTGTTGCGTCGTTTTTTATCGAGTGCCAGACGGACGATTGCCGAATCAACTTTGGGACGAGGCCAAAAAACAGTTGGCGGCATGATTCGGATGATTTCGGTGTTGCATTGGGCTTGCGTCCAGAGCGATAACGCCCCCCAATCTTTACTTCGCGGCTTCGCAACAATACGATCTGCAAGCTCTTTCTGAATCGTTACGCACATCAACTCCGGCGGTGTTTCCGTTAAAAGAAGATTCGAAATCAACGGCGTGGCAATACAATATGGTAAATTCGCAATTAGTTTAAAACGCAGTTTTTCACCGTTGAAACTTGGTTTATTCAGTTCTTCCCGAACTATTTCCAAAACTTCATCACAAAGTTTGTTTTTATTTTTGAGAATATCTGTTTTGATAAAGCGGATATTTTTTCTGCCGAAGAGTTCCTGTTTTGCCAACTCTTGCATGACGGGATCAATTTCCACAGTAATCACAACCGCCGCTTTTTCGGACATCAATGCGGTAAGTGAACCGGTTCCGGTTCCTACTTCGAGAATAACATCGTGCGATTCGATATTACCGGATGCATGTAACAACCGAAGTAAATTCAGATCAATCAGAAAATTTTGCCCAAGCCGCGATTGGGGACGAATACCCATTGCGTCAAATTTTGCTGTTAAATAAGAGCGTGTCTGATTGATCATCGGATTCATAAAATAACCGGAAAACAAACCGTATAAAATGTTCCAAACCTATTGTGAACAGGAACAAATAAATAAATCTGTCCTTATTTCAACAGTTGTTTTTTTTTGAAAGTGTTAAAGGTTTACGGTTTGAGACTGTCAAGACAAACAACCGAACAACCCAAAAAATCTTGCCGCAATGAGAATACCATAACTCCCTGCTAGGAACAAGAGGAATTCTACCGCAAAATTTATAAATTCTACGGGTAATCTATCAGTGGAATTTTTTTTGAATTGGTTTACTGTTGGAAATTAAAAGGTAGGCAACTAACAGGTAGGCGGTCTTTCGCCGAAAGGTTTTGAACAATACAATAAACCCACGGTCGCAACGGTTGGGCTTAGTATTGTGTTGTACGCCGTGAGTCCTTCATTTCCGTCCGTCAACAGGGGCAAGTCGGCGAGTACGCCGTATTGTATTGTTTAAAACGTTTCGGCAAAACGTTGACTACCTCTTACAGGTTCGTTCTAAGTCTTTTCTATAAAAAAACTTACAGAAAAATATAAGCGTTGTTCACTACCAGGTTCACTCCTCAAAACGGCGTTGTTCACCAGGTTCGGGGAATGATGTTAAAGTGTTGATTACAAATAGGTTATGACATATCTCAATACTAAACGAAATTATTCTTTGACTGGTACAAAGAACGCCAACCACACATGACGCTCAATGGTAAAACACCAAACGAGGTTTATTACCATCGCCATGCCGCAAATGCAAAACCAAGAATCGAAACACGACCCAAAGTCAAATATTCAACTCCGTGTGCTAAACCGCGAATGTGTATTGCCAGCAAAGCCGGAACGAAAATAAAACTTCATCTTGAATTGCTCGAAGGTCGATTATATCTGCCAATCATTCGTGTTGAGCGAATTTAATTTATCTTGCCAGCCGGATTATCAATAATCAATCTGCGGTCACAGTATGTGCAAAACGCAATTTTTGAACAAATTTGTCGTTTTTTTGAGTGTTATTGAAACAACAATACTCTTTGTTTCTTACAGCACTTCCTAAAAATTATCCCCAATTCTATTATTGTACTGAAATTTTAAGTCATTTCAAAATTCGTGGACAAACACACCGTGCGGACTTTCCAGATTATATCGTCAACAGAATATTTGAAATTAACGTTCGGATTCGACACATTCAGTAACACTTTTACAACATCAATTCGATTGTGATTTGACTTGAAATTAATTTTAACCTGCCAATACAAGTATCAACATGATTTCTCGTTTTATGAAACAAAAATATTTTGCTTGTCATTTTATTTTCCGATGATTTGTTGTACATATTTTTGGTTTTCTTTTGAAAGTTTTTCAAACGGGACGGTTATTTCTTTGGTATCACCTTTTAATTTGAGAAAAACTTGATTCTCTTTCAAATCAAGGAAAAATGCTTCCTGTGTAAACGTACCATCAATTGAAGTCCACTTGCGGCAGTAAAATTCGTCAAAATAAGGCTTTTCTAGTTCTAAATAATAATCGGGAATTTTTTCATTGCTTCGATACCAATACATAACTTTCTCGTACGATATAGGATTCTCTTTATTAAATCGCGAAGAATGACCGTCAAAAAAACTAATTTCTATAAGTGATTGTAT
>JAITBS010000346.1 GCA_031283515.1 Planctomycetaceae bacterium | reverse complement strand
CGAGTATCGTTGCAACTTCACGGACTCAAAAAATTACGGGTTACGAGCGGATCGGTTACGCCGGAAACATTACGGCAAATCGCTAAACAAACGGATTTGGAAGAACTTTATTTACAGGATACTCAAATTCGTAACATAGACCTTGCCGAAATTCTTCCCAAACTCTCACAATTACAACGCCTAACCTTACGCAGTTGCAACAATATTACCGATCATAGTGTGGAATCAATAATTTCGTTGCCGAAATTACGTTTGTTGGCGTTGATCAGAATGAACCTAACACGGCAAGGATTGGAAAAAATTGTTGAATCAAAAAGAATTACAGCTCTTGATTTACGGCAATGCAGTCAGTTATTGCCGGAGGATTATTCGTTACTCATACGAATGCCTCAATTAACCGATCTGAAAATTGCCGGTTTTTCTATTGACGATTCTGTACTGGAAATAGTTACGCAATTACCGGAACTACACGGATTGACGATAGAAGACACCATGATTTCACCGGACGGGTTTGCCGGAATGACCGCAAATCCTAAGATGGCAGAAAAACTTACCTCACTCGTTTTGGCAAGAAATTCAACACTGTTCGATGCAAGTTTGGAAACACTAAAAAATTTTCATCGGCTGAAACGATTATCGGTCAATAGTATGATGATTACCGGAGAATTTCTGAATGCGCTTGCTGCGGAGGAATCCAAACGACCCAAGTTGGAAATCTTGTCGCTTGAAAAATCATTGCTCACACCGGAAGGTGTTACGGTATTGAAAAAATTTCGGGAATTGAAATCGCTGAATCTTTCGGGAGTGGCTCTGTCTCAGGAACTCGCGGAAATTATCGCAACACAGGAAACATTGGAAATAATAAATCTGTCGGAATGTCAACTGGATAACGAAATGCTAAAAACCATTCGTAACATGAAATCCGTGAAAACATTGATACTCGCCGGTAATCCGCTCATTCAGGAATGAAACAAAATTTTTAGTCCGCAGATTACGCAGATTTTCGCTGATTTTTGTCCGCAAATTACGCAGATTTTCGCTGATTTTTTGTTCGCAGATTATGCAGATTTTCGTTGAATTTTCTGCGTTTATTTGCGTAATCTGCGGACAGTATTGTCTTTTTTGATTCGGTTTTTCACGTGAAGTGAGCAGGACCGACCAGTTTGGCAACAACCGTAATTCCGTTTTCGGTAACAGTAAAACCGCGCCGGCGATCACAGTCATGATCATAACCGATGTGTTCGTCCGGCGGAATATTGACGTCTTTATCAATAATTGCGTTTCGGATTTTTGCTCCGCGTCCGACATTGACATTGGGAAACAGAATCGAATGATCAACACGTGAAAAACTGTTGATTCGGCAACGGTGTCCGAGAATTGATTTTACAACAACACCGCCGGAAACAATACTGCCGGGGCAAACAATACTGTCAATCGCCAGACCCGTCCGATCTCCATCCGCAAAAACAAATTTGGGCGGCGGAAGATTCGGATGGAACGTGTAAATGGGCCAATCTTCATCGTAAAGATTCAACAGCGGATCAACACTCACCAAGTCCATACTAGCATCATAAAAAGCATCCAACGTCCCAACATCACGCCAATATGCCTCCGTCTTGCGGTTTTCGTCCATAAATGAATACGCAAAAATCCGATGGTCGGCAATTAACGACGGAATAATATTTGTTCCGAAATCGTGTTTGCTTTCCTTATCAACAGCATCACGGCATAATTCATCGTACAAAAATTTTGCGTTGAAAATATAAATGCCCATCGAACCAAGACAACGATCATGTTGATCGGGAATTAATTTCGGATGTTCCGGTTTTTCCTCAAAGCCGATGATTCGAAAATCCTTATCGACTTCCATCACCCCAAACTGTCCCGCTGCAATTTCCGGCGCAACAGGAATTGCCGCCACTGTCGCGTCTGCCCGACTTTCAATGTGAAATTTCAACATTTTGGCGTAGTTCATTTTATAAATATGATCGCCGCCCAAAATGATCACATATTCCGGTTGTTCATTTTCAATCGCAAAAATATTTTGGTACACTGCATCGGCGGTTCCAAGATACCAGCTTTCGTCCACATATTGTTGCGGCGGAACAATATCAACATATTCTCCCATCTCTCGACAGAAATATCGATACCAACCAATAGAAATATGACGATCAAGACTCATTGCCTTGTATTGTGTCAACAGCAGAATCTTACGAAATCCGCTGTTGTAACAATTTGAAAGCGTAAAATCAATAATCCGATAGGCACCGCCAAACGGAACTGCCGGTTTTGCCCGATCTCGCGTCAATGGTTCTAATCTCGCACCTCGACCGCCGGCAAGAATAATCGCTAATACATTTGTTTGGAACATCAGAAAATAAAGAATAATTAGAGAACAAAAAAAGAAGGTACTATTTTAACCGCATTCACAATAAACGTATTGTAAATATTTTAACCGCATTATTTTAACCTTATTCACAAACAAAACAACCTTAGCGACAAAAATTTCTGCCCAATCCGGTACTTTAGCGGAATCCGGTACAGATTCAACGGCATGGAGTTATCGCGGCGATGACACACCGCTTTCAAGTAACACAGAAGCTGCCTACGAAACGCCGTTGTTCATTAACCAAGGTCGAGGAAATTCATACGGTTATTCGAATTATCGCCGCACCAGAACGAGTTCGAACCATTCGGGAATTGTGTTAGCGGCAATGCGTTCTGATATTAATAAAAGTGAGGGGAATGAAGTGAAAGAAGTTTAGTTGCTTTTTCATTTTTTTATTTCCATGCCCCCTCACCATTCACATAAATCACATCAGATAAGCAACCCTTTTCATAAAAATAATTTCATCGACAATCGATTTGTACTCTGTTTTTATACGGAAACAAAAATCCCAAACCTTAGTACCTGCCAATCCAATTATGGTTGTTAATCTGATTCACTGTCAACAAGTACATAGATGCAACTGAATAAAATCGGTTGCTTACTTCTTTATTTATTCATGTGAGCAGTTACGATTTTAAGAGTTCCCGACCATTTCTTTGAGTATTTTCAAAGGGCGTACCCGAACTTTGTGATGAGCGGGTTTGGCGGGTTTGTTGATGAGTTCGCCTGGACGAAAAGGGTTTGGGACATTTGTTTTTGCCGGTTGTGCTTTAACTTGTTTTTTGTCGATCTTGAACAAGCCCGGAAGAACAAAAGCACCGGCACCTTTTTTATCAAGACTTTTTTTAATTTCATCGGTCAGGGCATCTAAAAAAGAATTGACCTCTTTTTTTGCCAATCCGGTAGTTTCGACAATGTTGGCAACTATTTGGTTTTTCGTGAGCGGTTTTTTAACTTCAGTCGTTTTCGATTCAATACTAACCATTTGAATTTCTCCATAATTGGTGGGAAAGTGATAAACAAAACTTCATTTATTTTAACGCCCTTAAACCGTATGACAAGACAATACAAAAAATTACAAATGATTTTTTTGAGAATACGAACTAGACGAAAAAATAAAATTCGCCGATAAAATAGGATTGAATGTTCTTGATTTTTTCTTTCCGATTATTTTTCGTAATATCTCAGTGGAGTTATTCTTTTCTATTCTTCACACCGAATAGGCGGCGAACGGCAAACAAAAATTCCACTGAAATAGTACTATTTTTTACATTCCGGTCCTAACGATGCAATACAATTTACGGCGGCGGCGATTGAATCTTAAAATCATAGAAGCTGCACCTTCACAACAGATTTGGCTTGAGGGTTTTTTGAAGTACATCACCGGCGAAGCCCAACTCGCCGGTAATACAATTGCGGCTTACCGGCGGGATATGGAACATTTTTTCCGCTGGCTTGGTAATCGGGCGATTGATACTCTTAACGTCCAATTATTATCGGATTACGTCAATTGGTTAAGCAAACGGCATCTTGCACCGTCAACACTGGCACGTCATATTACATCGCTTCGTGTTTTTTTCCGGTATTTGCAATTGGAAGGCGTTTTACATGCCAACAATGCCGACTTGCTTGGCAGTCAAAAACTTTGGGAGCGTATGCCTCAAGTTCTTTCGCCGGGGCAGGTCGAAAACTTGCTTCTTGCCCCTCAAGCGGAAATTGATAAACTTTGGCGTCGAGATCGTGCGATTTTGGAGTTTTTTTATGCGACAGGCTGCCGTGTTTCGGAACTGACCAATCTCAAACTTCAGGATGTTCACATACAAGAAGGATATTGTCTTTGTACCGGCAAGGGTAATAAACAACGGATTGTTCCGCTTGGTGCGCGTGCGATTCAAGCATTTCAAGACTGGATGCAGGAAGAACGTTCGACTCTTCAACAACGCAGTCAAAATGTGGAACATTGGCGGGTATTTCGTTTGTCCAATGAAGAAAATTCAGATCGCGGAGCGGAAGGTATTCCTCATTGGGTGTTCCTTTCTTACAAGGGTCGTAAAATCCGGCGTGAAGCGATGTGGGAACTCATTAAAAAATACGCCATTCGTGTGGGAACACCATCAACAATTAGTCCCCATACGATGCGGCATAGTTTTGCAACACACATGTTAGCCGGCGGCGCTGACCTACGCCAAGTTCAGGAAATGCTTGGGCATGTCAGTATTGTTACAACACAAATCTATACTCATGTTGATATGACCCGCCTCAAAGCAATTCATAAAAAATTCCACCCACGCGGTTAAACCAAAATTCCGAAAACGGATTCTTTGGGCTGTTCTACATTACCTTGCAACATCAGCAGAGTCCGCAGATTACGCAGATAAACGCAGAAAAATCATCGGCGTTAATCTGAGTCGTCTTAGTCCGCAGATTACGCAGATAAACGCAGAAAAATCAGCGGCGTTAATCTTGAGTCGTCTTAGTCCGCAGATTACGCAGATGGTCGCAGAAAAATCATTGGCGAAAATCTGCGTAATCTGCGGACTGTTTTTTTGCTGTTTACCACCTGGTTTGTACCGACTACCGACTGATTTTGGTTCTCTGCCGACTGGTTTTAGTTCTCTGCCGACTGATTTTAGTTCTTTGCCGACTGGTTTTAGTTCTCTGCCGACTGGTTTTAGTTCTCTGCTGACTGGTTTTGGCTCTCTGCTGACTGGTTTTGAGTAATTGTCAACTGGTTTTGAGTAATTGTCAACTGGTTTTGAGTAATTGTCAACTGGTTTTAAGTAATTGTCAACTGGTTTTGAGTAATTGTCAACTGGTTTTGAGTAATTGTCAACTGGTTTTTGGTAATTGCCAACTGGTTTTGAGCAATTGTCAACTGGTTTTGGGCAATTGTCAACTGGTTTTGAGTAATTGCCAACTGGTTTTGAGTAATTGCCAACTGGTTTTTGACAATTGCCAACTGGCTTTTGTCAATTGCCAACTGGGACAAGTCGGCGATTGCCGACCAACCTTTCGGCGAAAGGTTGACTACACGGCGAAAGGTTGATTACCCGCCGAAAGATTGACGCCTCGATTCCGTAGGTTGGCGACATTTTGCCGAAACACCGCCGACCATAACAGAGTTGCCGACTATAAAAGAAGAGTACGGCTGAATAGATTCAAAAATCGACACGGAATGGGAATACTCCCTTACAAATATTCCGGTAATAATCCGCTTGCGAACACTATTAACTATTCACTACTCACTATTAACTATTTAGTTCCAATGTAGTTCGTTTCGGACAGGTTCAGCGGGTTCGGAGGTGATTTTTTGTAAGAGTTCTTTTTCTGCCGAAGTCCATTTTTTCGGTAAAACAACGGAAAGTTCCGCAAAAAGATCACCGTGTTCTTCTTTGGCAGCAATACCACAACCACGAACCCGTAATTTTGTACCACTGCTCGAACCCGCCGGAACGGTAAGAGTTACCTTGCCTTTGGGAGTGGGAATATCAATTTTCGCACCAAAAACAGCTTCTTTGAGTGTTACCGGAATTTTCACATAAAGGTGTTGATTTTTACGCCGGAAAAAAGGGTGTTCCTCCACAGAAACCGTAATCAGAAGATTGCCGGATTTACCACCGTATTGACCGGCATTGCCAAGACCATTGAGGCGGATTTTTTTGCCTTCACTAATTCCGGGCGGAATTGTTACGGTGATTGTTTCGCCCGAACTGGCAGAACGCCGGATTTTCATATCCATTTTTCCGCCTTCAACTGCCAATGCAAAAGGAATTGTAAGATCACGTTCCATATCGGTGCCGCGTATTGGCCGCCGACCGGAACCCGCGGAACCCGCGTTGAAAAATTCGTCTGATGTCTGATTATTGCCGAATCCGTTTCCCGAACCGCCGCCAACTCCAAACATCTTCATAATATCGTCGAGATTTTCAAAACTAAAGTGGTTACCGTTATTGCCGCGAAAAGCCCCTCCGCTCGGCGAACCTCCGCCAAAAGACCATTGGAATGGTCCCTGACCTCCGCCGGAACCCATCTGATCCGGAGAAATTCCGTATTGATCGTAAATCTTTCGCTTTTCCGGATTGCCGAGAATATCAAACGCTTCCTGAATCTTTTGGAATTTTTCTTTTGCCCCTTTGGGGTCGTTCTGATTCATATCAGGATGGTGTTTCCTCGCTAATTTCCGATAGGCTTTCTGAACCTCTTCCTGAGTTGCCGTTTTAGGAATCTCCAATGTTTTATAATAGTCGCTGTTCATTTTGGTCTGCTTCAAAAAAACTAAATCAACATTATTATGCAAAAATCAGCAAAAAGTATATCATTTTATATGTTTCATTCAACCGTATTGAAGATAATTAGCGGATAATTGACTTTTATTCCCATCTCTTTACACTATTGGACATCTCTAAAAATTCAAATTTTGCGAAACAGGTTGTTGAATTTTTAATATATTAGCGGAATTATTATTTTTCCCGTTAGTCCCGATAGGCGTCAGGATTATAACCCGCCTGTTCAGAGCTACCTATTGGGTAACTACAAAAATTCCACTGAATAATTACAGAACATTAAACATGGCATTGGATAAAACAAGTAAATTTTTGACGCGAACTGTTCAATTAGCAGATTGTTTAGCGGCGGACATTCGTAATCGCAACCTGAAACCGGATGAAACGTATTACACCGCTTTGGAAGCGGCACGTTTTCTTGGAGTTGCCGGAGCGGCCGCGAACCGAGCTCTTCAACTTTTGGAAAAACGGCGAATGATTCAGCGGTGTTTTTAATTGTTCTTCTTCATTCTGAAAGGCGTGTAATTTTCACAACCGCAGGTCAAGCGAGTGGTGAAGAGTGGAGAGTCGATCCGGCGGTGGAGGGAATCGCAACGAAACCGAGATGCTGCTGAATAGATACTGTCAATCAACCTCTTTTTAAAAAGTTGCGGGTACTTGTATTCTATCTTGGTGAGGTGGTAAAATGCCCATTGAAGTAGTTTGCTCAATCCATAGTTTGCTCAATCCAGTAGTTTGAATCCATTGAACAACGATTCAATTATTGGGCAATAGCAAGCAGATTCACTCAACTAATTAACAAATGTTGTCCCTAAACATGTTTTAGGAAAAGTGTTGTTTAAGAGTTTTCAGAGGTTTCCTAAAATTATTTTATTCAGAAAGGATTTACTATGAAACGTTTTTTGTATTGTTCGTTTGTTGTTTTGCTTATGACATTTTTTGCTGCAACTGATCTTTCCGCTCAGATTGGTGAATCCGGTGGTTTGCGGTTTCAAATCGTTCAACCGGACGGAACGGCACTGAAACAGGTTGACAATGAGTACCGTTACAAAGATAAACCTGTTGTTGTTCGAGTCACCACAAAGTCATCGGAAGTTGTTTTTGAAATTTCATCACCGTTTTTTGAAAACGGCGAATTAAGTGTCGGTATTGAAATTCCGGGTCAGAAAAAATTACCGCCGATTACTGTTCAAGAAACCAATGCCGTGTTCAAATTGCCGCGATCACAAACAACTGTTGATTGGAAAGGTTCGGATGTAACATTCACGCAGCCCAAACCGCGAAAAGAACTTATTGTGAGTTTGGCGGAATACGGAGCCGATGATAAATGGAAAGATGTTACGTCTATTGTGAATCGTCAAATTTCAGGCGGAGCGTTGTATTTTCAGGGAACGAATACTCTTTTTGGTGGTGATCCTGCACCTGGAGTTGTCAAAAGTCTTGTTCTCAATTACACATTGGACGCCGATGAATTTATTACAACCTTCGGCGAAAACGCTTGGGTTCGGCTTCAATATAATCCGACTGATTATTTTCATCTTCTAACACCCAAAGGTTCACCAACTTTCAAATTCCTTGTCCGAACAGAATAAAACGTAAACAATTTTCGTATCTATTTATTTATCTATCTATCTATCTATTCAGTAGTGATCTTATTTTATGGTAGGCGATCTTTCGCTGAAACGCTGCGTCGGTTGATTCATAATGCGAACACCGTTGCGACCCTTCGGCGAAAGATCGCCTGCCTTGTAATTTCCAACTGTAAACAAATTCAAAAATATTCCACTGATAGATTACCAACTATTTTATTTAGTAGTTTATAATATTTAACTCTATATTATTTATGAAATTATAAAATAATTAGTGGACAATATTATTTAATAGATGACATAATAGAATTATTTTGCGATACAATTCCCGCGATTTTATGTTGTATTTTTCCATTGTGTTGTTAATACAGGATTAAGATTTTTACGACCAGTCTGGAAACGGTAGATAAATATTCCATTGAAATAATACCTTTTTTCTAAAACGATACAGAAAACATGAACAGGTACTAACCAAAAATATATTTTGTTGTTAAAATGTAAACTTCCCAATTGTTGAAATATTACAAATTTAAGTTGCATCATAAAACAGGAAAAAACACATGAAAACAATTTATCTAACATTAACGTTATTGGTTTATTTTTTTGTTCCGTCAATTTTTGCAGAGGATCGCCCCAATATTTTGTGGTTGACTTGTGAAGATACCGGACGGCATCTTGGTTGTTACGAATTTCCGGCCGCCGTAACTCCGGTGTTGGATCATCTTGCCGAACTCGGAATGCGATACCGGTTCGCATGGTCAAATTATCCGGTTTGCGCTCCGGCAAGAACAACTATTATTACCGGTTGCTATCCGGCATCGCTCGGTGCCGAACAAATGCGAAGCAGTGTTCCATTGCCGGATCAAATCAAAATGTTTCCCTATTATCTCCGCCAAAACGGATATTATTGTACGAATAACGTTAAAGAAGACTACAATGTTTTTACACCGAATGGAGAAAACTGTTGGGATGTTTCAAGTAACAAAGCACATTGGAAAAACCGTCCGGCAGATACTCCGTTTTTTGCCGTTTTCAATTTTACGGTAACACATGAATCGCAAATTCGTAACAAACACGAACTCCGCCGTGATCCTGAAAATGTACCGGTTCCGAAATATCATCCGAATGTTTCGGAAATACGCCGTGATTGGGCACAATATCATGATCGAATTACGGAAATGGACACTCTTTGCGGTGTGAAACTGGATGAGTTGGAACAAGCAGGTTTGGCAGAAAATACAATTGTGTTCTTCTTCGGCGATCACGGCAGCGGAATGCCTCGCAACAAACGGACGCCGCTTGATTGTGGACTCGGTGTGCCGTTCATTGTTTATTTTCCGCCGAAATTCAAACATCTTGCTCCACCGGATTATCGAAACGGAATAAAAAGCGAACGTTTGATTTCATTTGTTGATTTGGCTCCGACAATGTTAAGTCTTGCCGGAATTGAACCGCCAAAGAATATGCAAGGTCTCGCCTTTGCGGGTAAATTTGCCGCTAAACCTCGTGAATTTGTGTTTGGTTTTCGCGGTAGAATGGATGAACGCGGTGATTTGGTTCGTTCTGTCAGCGACGGGCAATATGTTTACGTACGAAATTATCATCCTGAAATTATCTATGGATCACGTAACAATTATATGTTCCAAACCCGCACCGCGCAGGTTTGGCGCGAACTCTATGATCAAAAGAAACTAACACCGGAACAAGCATTTTTCTGGCAACTCAAACCAACTGAAGAACTTTACGACCTCAAAACCGATCACGATGAAGTGGTCAATTTAGCGGATTCACCGGAATATCGTTCAATTAAAACGAAATTGAAATCGGTGTTACGTGAAAATTTATTAACGATCGGCGATGTTCATTTTCTGCCGGAAGCGATGTTACATAAACGATTTTCCGGTTCGATATCTTACATGCCGCCTTATGAAATGGGACACGATACAAAACAATATCCATTGGAAAAAATTCTTGACGCAGCAGATCTGGCAACAGAACGTTCAATACCGGCTGATGAGTTACGAAAACTTCTTTCGGATACAGAACCGGCGGTTCGGTATTGGGGAGCGATTGGTATTTTGATTCGTCTTGCAGATACAGCGGGTGCAGACGGAACGCAGCCCACCGAAAAAACAACAACTCTGTTTGATTCGTGGCGACCAAGTCTTCAAGACCGACTCAATGACGACGATGTTTCTGTTCGTCTTGCGGCTGCGGAATCATTGGGACGTTACGGTAAAGACAGCGATGCGGATATTGCTGCACAAATATTGTTGAAAGCCGCTCAATCCGATTCGCCTTATATTATTTGGCAATCGCTTGAGGCATTGGATACTTTCGCTCCGCGCTGCGGTAAGTTTGCCGAAGAAATTCGTACATTAAAAGGAGAACCCTTCAAAGGAAGAATTGCTGCGGTGTTCGACAAAATCATGCAATCTATCCGTAACCGTTTACCTAACGAAAATCCCTAAAAGATTGTTTTCAAAAACAAAAAAGGATCAAAAATGACCGAAACATCAAAACAACCGAAAATATGGTACAAACGTAAATGTCTTTGGTTTATCGTGATTATTGTACTGTTAATTTATTTTTGTTTCGTGCCGTCGCGCACGCGGATTTCACCGGAAACAACCTTTATCACCGAACCGCTGAAAACCAACGGAGATGTTGATTATCTTATCGCGTTTAAGCGAACATATATTGACAAACATTCGTCGCCGGAAGAAAGCGGACGACGGTTGATTATTGCCGCGATTGGACCGCGTGTTTTGGAACAAATACCCTTAACAGATATTGTTACGTGGGAGGAAATACCAACCAATGAAACCAGTAAAGATTGGTTTCACAATCAATGGATTCCGCTTTGCGAACTTCTTTATATTGATCCGTACAAAAAACCAATGTTTTATGAAAAACGCGGATTTAATTCGTACATGAAAGAATATTTTAAGGAACAAAAAAATGATACGGAAGATGTTGCGAATCATGATTCAAGTTTCGATAATTGTGAGAAACTTTTCGAAAAAGTTACTGCCGTACCTTGGAAGCGTGAAGATTATCCTGAAGTTGGAAAATGGTTGGATGAATATTCAGAGGTATTGGATTATTATGGAATGTGTGTACGTAAACCACATTTTGCGTGTTGGCAGTGGAAATATGGAGAAGGAAATTTAGTTTCCGTTTTATGTCCAGACATTCGAGCGAACCGTGATTTCGTCCGTAATTTGCACGTGCGAATTAATGAACGAATTGGACGCGGTGATATTGAAGGCGCGTGGTATGATGTGATGACTCTGAAACTTCTTGCGTGCCATTCTATAAATGAATCTATTTTTGCGACAAATTTTGTCGGAATTTTTATTAACAACATTGCCGATGTATCAATAAAATTGATTCTGATTCATTGTCCTCTGAATGAAGAGCAACTCGCTAAATTTGTTAGCGATCTGAATAGTTTACCGCCGATTGATCCAATTGTACCCTATTTGAATTTTGAACGATTATTGAAGTTTCAACTACTTCAATTTTTTAGCCGATATAGACTATATCGTGATATTATTTTGAAAGCCGATAATTCAGTACAAAATGTTCCCGAAGTGTTTCGTTTGATTTTACACTTACCTTTTGACGCCAATATTACGGGCAAACATTTGACAAAACTTTACGGTGATTATGGATTGCAAGACAGTGAACATCTTATTTCTAATCCGGTGTTGCGTCGGCAATATGCAGATAAATTTGAGAAACGATTACAAAAAATACAGCATAAAATACGTTTAAAAAATTCATTGTATCGTGTACCGTTAATTCGTACACGTTCAGAATTAATGGCAGAATGTATATTTGTTTATCTTTCATCTACTCTTGGATCGATGGTTACTACTTTTGATCGTTACGATACAAAAAAGGAGATGCAACAAATTGCGATTGCATTGGAACGTTACAAATTAGCAAACGGCAAGTATCCAGACCAATTGGACGAACTTGTACCGAAATATATGGACATGACTCCGATTGATCCTTATACAGGACGTACTTCATTTGTTTATAAGTTGCGTGATACGGCAAAAGAATTGACTTCGGAGACTTCGGAGACTTCGAATGCCAAACAACCATCAACCGAAACAACAACAACAACAGCTGAATCATCTAAACCGACAGAGTTACCGTATATTCTGTACTCACTTGGTCCCGACGGCAAAGATAACAGCGGGATATTGCCCTCGAAATCGCAACAAAATAGTTTAGATTACGATATTGTATTTTGAAAGACAATGTTAAAAATTCGGTAATCTATCAGTGGAATATTTTTGAATTTGTTTACAGTTGGAAATTACAAGGTAGGCAATTAACAGGTAGGCGACCTTTCGCCGAAAGGTTTTAAATAATACAATACAATAAACCAACGGTCGCAACGGTTGTTTTTGTTATGGTGTTGTACACGGTTGGTTTTTCATTTCCGTCCGTCAACAGGGGCAGTCGGTGAGTACGTCAATGTGACGAGCGGGTTTATTGTATTGTTTAAAACCTTCGGCGAAAAACCGCCTATCTACTAAATAGATACAAAATTCCATTGACATAATTATAAATTTTGTGTGAACGTTGTGTGAAAATAAAAAGATAAAATAAAATAACTAAGTTTTTTCTTGTATTCTTTTATGAAATTGTCCTGAAATTAAGAAAAATTAGGAAAAATTGAGATTGACAGAAATCGCTAAATCGGAAACAATACGGTCTGTTTATGACCGATATGATGGATTAGAAATTCTATTAGGATTAGTAAGATAGATTATTTCGTCTGTTTTATTCGGTTTGAGTTGTTCAGTGTCCATCAATTATTCACGCAGGGGGCAAGGATGCGAGCCTGTTGTAAAGGGACAGAATCAGTCTCATTGAAAAAAACGCTCAAAAGCGTTTGTAAAAAGATTCATCAGCTATTCGGGAACGATGTTAAAACAAGAAGTTGTACGGTTGATCCTGATGAAGTTCGACCTGGTGATGTTTTTTTTGCTTTGTCGGAAGAGGATGAGGTACTTGAAGAATCTGTTGGTTTGGCAATCCATCATGGATGTTCTGCCGTTGTTGCAGATCGTCCGGTAACAGGAATAGATTCCGTGCCGTTCTTTATTATTCCCAATGTCGCCGAAGGATTTGCCGCATTGTGTCATGCCATCCATGATTACCCCGGCAAATCACTTAAATTGATCGGAATTACCGGAACCAGCGGCAAAACAACAACTTCCTACTTAATTTCCGGAATGCTCGCCGAAGCAGGATTTCAGGTTGGATTGATCGGTTCGCTTGGCATTTTCGACGGTCTCGGATTTCATGTTCTTACCGAACCGGATATGACTCCCGATCAATTGGTCGTTTGGCTTGACCGAATGGTCATGAACGGCTGCACCCATGTCATTATCGAAGCCTCCAGCCGAATGATTGCTAACGGTTGGCTGGGCGGTATCCAATTCGACGCTGTTTGTTTGACAAACATCCGGCGCGACCATCTCGATTTTCATAAAACAGTTGAACAGTATCGCCGAAGTAAACTTGCCGTTTTTAAGTACGCTAAGAAAAAAGCGTTGGCTATCTGTAATATTGATGATCGGATTAGTGAGGCAATTGTACCGCTCATTGATCAACCGTTATTATCAATCGGCATTCGAAATCAGGCGGAAGTCGGTTCCATACTTGTAGAACGGTTTTCAGGAGAACAAACTTTTATTGTTACCGCAGGAACAGAAGCTGTTTCATTCCGAACAAAAATTATCGGCGATGAGTTTATTTACAATTGCATGATGGCAACTGCATTGGGAATTGGATTTGAAATTGATATTAAAACGATTGTACGTGGAATTGAGCGGGTTGAAAATATTCCCAGCCGTATGGAACGGATTGAATGTGGGCAGGATTTTAATGTTTATATTGATTCTGCGCGGACGGCGGATTCATTGGCGGCGGTATTGCGAACGGTTCGGGATGTTACTCCGGGAAGGCTAATCTGTGTTTTCGGTGCGGCGGAATATCATGATCCTGCCAAACGTTCCCTCTTCGGCAAAACAATGGAAACGTTAGCCGATTCTGTTATTCTCACTGCCGCAGTTGACCATCTAAATTTTGAAACTGCAACAGCCCTTTGTGATATTGGTAAGGGTTTTGCTTTACAAAATGGTGTTCGAATCATGCCGGAACGGGCAGAAGCAATTGCTTGGGCACTTTCCGATGCTGCCAAAGGTGATTCTGTTATCATTTTTGGCAGAGGTGAATCGGCAAATACTGAGCAACCTGATGTGATTCCATTCTGTGACCGTCATTTCACGAAACAATGGCTTTACGAAAACCAAACTTGTTTCGTATAACTCATGTTACGCAGTAGTTGTCCGGTGGTAGGCGATATTGTTTTGTTTTCGTTAAGAAATCGTATTGCCGAGTAGTTCCTAATCTGGTAAATTACACCGGATGTTCCTTATTTGTTTTCCAAGAGTTTTTGCACTAAGGATTTGTCCTTATTCGAGTTAGGTCAAGATTTCTTAGTTTTTTTATTGTCCACAGTTTTTTTAGTTTTTTTCTGGTTCTGGGAGTAGTTGGTTTTCCGGCTGGGAGAATTTCGGGGCTGGGGATGTTGGCGAGTTGAAAAAGTTGTTGGAGGTCTTTTC
>JAITBS010000289.1 GCA_031283515.1 Planctomycetaceae bacterium | reverse complement strand
TAACCACAGAGGACACAGAGTTCACCGAGAGAATATTTTTAAAAAATTAAATTTTGATTTAAATCGCTAATTTTTACTTTAATAAATTTAAATGATATTTTGATTCAAATTAAAATTTTTTCTGCGTTCTCTTTGTCCTCTGTGGTTAAAATTAATTTTTAGAGATTCCCTTTAGAGATTCTTGAAAGATTTTTTCATTTTCCTAATTATCCTGCTGAATAACATACCAAACGCTTGTACTTGCAATCTTTCGTAATCGCCCAATAAATGGTATGATGATTGTAATGAACTTGGAGTGCCTCAAGTTCTGTGATGATAGGTTTCCTTGTAAAAAAGGGAATATATTTGTATATTGGCAAAAAGACATTGTGGTATATTTTTCAATTTCTGTTATCATTAAGTTGCATATTTTTTATTTACTTATTTTCAAAAAATTAAAATATTATGAGTGACGGATACGATTATGAGTGGCATTTGGGTGGTTTTTCGTCCAATAATGAAAAATTGCTTGAAGAGTGTGCAACATTTTTTTCGGCTCATTATGGTAAATGGAGTACAACATCCTCTCTTCGTCCGGCTCAACGTATCTGTTTGTCCAAGAACAGAATAAGGGAATGGCTTAAAAATCCTAATTCAGCAGTTTATATAGCTCGTAATAAAAGGGAATTGATTGGGTATGCTATTGCAGTTCGGTTCAATATTCCCAAATATGGCAATGTTTCGTGGGTAACACAATTAGTTGTGCATACCAATTATCGAAAGCAAGATGTTGCCAAAAGTATCTTATATTCTATTTGGGGATTTTCTGATGATTTTGCATGGGGAGTGGTTAGTTCTAATCCCTATGCAGTTCGTGCTTTGGAAAAAGCAACAAGACGTAGATGTGATCCGTCAATAATTAAAATGCATGAGAAGAAATTACTTGATATCGGAGGCAATCTTGTTTCTTATATTCATACAAATATAGAAAAATCAATTGACAATAATTGTTCTAAAATCAATACTGAATTTTTTGTAGATCATTCCGATATTGATTCTATGCTTCAAAATGTAACTTCGGACGATGTGGATTGGAAACTTGGTCAATTGGATGAAGGCTGGGAGTGGTTGGCGTTTACGTTCAAAGAACAAACGCCAATATCATTAACAAAATCAGAAATTGAGAAGATGCTTCAAGCCTCTGATAAAGTAGTTCACCAAGCCTACGGACGAATGATAATGTCCAATAAGCAATTATGGACAACACACACAGATGCGGAAGTACAGTTTATTATTAAAGAATGTAATCTTCAACCCAATGATACGGTTATTGATTTTGGTTGCGGTAATGGGCGTCATGCGATTGGACTTGCACAAGCCGGTATGCGTGTTAGAGCGGTTGATTATTCTCCGCAGCGTATTAAAGAAGCAGAAGAACAACTTTCAAAAACAAATATTCTTAAAAATAGTCCTATCGAATTTTTCACCGGTGATTGCCGAACAATGAATCTTGGTCTGGCAAAAGCGGTGATTTGTTTATATGATGTTATTGGTTCTTACGTGGATGATGTTGATAATAAAAAAATAATAACGAATATTTTTCAGCATTTGTTTTTTGGTGGTACGGCATTGATTTCGGTGATGAATTACAGGTTGACGAAAGCATTGGCAAAACGGTGGTTTACTTTGTCTGAAAACCCTGATGAATTATTGAACTTGCTGCCAAGTAACACAATGGAAAAAACCGGTGATGTATTCAATCCTGATTATTATATGATTGATAAAGAAACACGGATTGTTTACAGAAAAGAGCGATTTCAATTTGATCAAAATCAGTTACCAAGTGAATTGATTGTGAGGGACAGACGTTTTACAAAAGAGGAGATTGAACAGATGTGTTGTGATGCCGGATTTGATACACAATTTATGGGGCATGTTAGTGCAACGAATTGGCAAGAACAATTTTTATCAACTTATCCGTCCGCAAAAGAGATTTTGATTAAATGTCGAAAGAAATCAAAAAATGAATAACTATTTATCCGCAATTAACGGATAAGTGTAACCGTGTTGTATTACGTTTTGATTTTTGATTACTGCCAGTTTATTTATTTACGGAGACTATCAAGATGTTTCGATTATTATTGCCGTTTGTTTTGTTACAATTTTACGGTTTGGTGTTTGCTGCTGATTTGGCGCAACGGGAATGGAAAGATGTTTCGGGAAAAGTTCTTGCCAAAGGGGAATTTGTCTCGTTAATGGATGGCGACGTTTGTATTATGACGCCGGAAGGAACCGGTAAAACAATTCCGTTTGAAAAACTTTCTGCTGAAGATCAAAAATTCGCTCAAAATAACGGCGAAGATTTGAGTAACATTAAAGGTGTGTTACCGAAACCCGAAGAAATCGGTACACAAAAACCGAGTGAACGCCAGACGCCGCCAACTTCCGTATTGCCGGTTTCCATTCCGCAATCTCCAATACTTTCGGCACTTCAATTAACGCAACAAAATTCCGATCTTGAAATTATCGGTAACGATGTGATTACGGAAGCGGAAGATGGAAACGAAGCTCGCGGTGATATTCAGGTTAAAGTTAAGGATGAAAAAGAAAAATATGCGGGACAGAAGCGGGTTGTGATGTTTGATTTTGAATCGCTTTGGGATGCGGAATTACCGACTGATTACGGCGGAATTATGAGCAACATGTTTTGGATGAAATTAAATCGGGAAAAAGGTTTTATCATTCCTGAGTCAATGATTGATGTTCGGAATATTTGTGAAACGTACAAAATTAAACCGAATCCGGCGACGCCGCTTGAGAAAATGAAAGAATATGTTACAAAAACATTCAATGCTGATATCGGAATTTGGGGCAAGATTGAACGGGTTAATAAAGAGGTGATGGAGATTTACGATTTTTGGCTTAAAGTGGTTGATTTTTCGGTTGATCCGCCGAAAATCATTTACGAAGTCAATCAGGTACGAACTGAGGCAGTTGCGGAAGTTACGGGAATTTATGTTCGGGCAGCCGTTGAAAAATTGTACAATAAACAAGCTCGGACTGCCGCTGAAAAAATGGAAATGGAAACGAATTGGGCAAAGAATCCCAATCTGATGGAAGGCGGTGATTTTGAAAAGGTTTCCAACAAAATTCCGGTTGGTTGGGAAAACCGTTGCGCTCAACATCGTGAACCGATTGGGCGTCTTGTCAAGCGAGTGGAAGACCCGGATAAACAGGGGAATCATTTTTTGCGTACGGAATTTGATGCGGGAATTGCGGAAGGTTTTGGTTTGATGTATTACAGTAAACCATTTCCGATTGAGGAGACGGCGACGTACAGAATTGATTATCGTATTCGAAAATCGAAGGGAGTGAAGGCGATTGTGTTTATTAAGTGTTACGACACGATGGACACGATGTTCAAACCGACGGCTGAGGCGTTGAAAGAGGGTTTTACCGACAAACTTGGTCAACAGACGCGTGAGGTGTACCGAAGTCAACAAAACCATTGGGACATGGATCATCCGAATGAATGGGTTCAACATTCACAGGAATTTACACCGCGTCACACAAAATATTCTCCGAAATTCGGACGAGTCATGATTTTTAGTTATTATACTGCCGGATCGGTGGATTACGATGATTTTGTACTTAAAAAAGTCAAAAATGCCAATCAGGAGGAATTACGTACGAAAGTTAAACGTCATTCGCTTGACACGAAGGTAACGCTTCAAGAGATGGAGGAAAATGAACGCCGCGGTCTTGAGGCAACCAAAGAAGTGCAGCGTGAACGAAAATAAAATGACCACGATAAAGGTACGTAAAAAAATAAAAATTACCGTGAACGGTTATCTATTTTTTTCAGTCAAATCTTAAAAACAGGCGAATCGCCGCAACATCTTATTGATCCTAATTTGGGGATGGATGTCAATCGTTTGTGTCATCTTATTCAAAAAGAGAGTAATCGTAACACAGTAATTCAAATTTTAACGGAAGGCAGTATTGTTTCAAATATTCTTGTTAATTTTTCAACGGAATTGCAGGACAACGAGGAAAGTTATTTTATATCGTTATTATTTTATATGGGATTTCTTACTATTAAAGAGGCATATCTTGACGAGTTACGTTTAATTGTTCCGAATTTTTCTATTCAAACGGTGTATTGGGGATACATGCGTCAACTTGTTAAGGAAAGTTCACCGGACACGACGGTGGAGGAAAAGATGTTGAAGGAAGCAATCAACACTCTTGCGATGAAAGGCGACATACATTGTTTTATTGATTATGTTTCAAAAAATATTTTCAGCAAGTTATCTGATTATGACTTGCAACATTTTAACGAAAAATATATTAAGATGATGTTACTTGCTTATTTGTTTTTGAAAAGTGTTTATATTCCGATAAGTGAATACGAAGTTGATTCCGGTCGTATTGATATTTTTTTGCAACGTAATCCTAAATTTCCGGAAATTAAATACGAATGGGTATTGGAGTTGAAGTATTGCAAGATGTCGACGAAAAAGTCGGAGATTGCGGCAAAGCGTCGGGAAGGTTTGGAACAATGGAACAACTACATTCAGTCGCATCACCTGAAAAATCGCCCCAACCTGAAATCCGCCTTGATTATCTTCATCGGAAAAAATAAGTACAAATCATAACGGAAGAAAAAAGTCGTTGACAGTAAAGAGTTGAGAGTGTTACATACGGACAATTACAGTTGCGATAATAAGTTCGCATGTTTACCTATTAGTGATAACTCCCAAATTCCATAATAATTGTAACTATAATTATTATATTTCTTACAGTCTTTTGTTAATGTTGTGACTTTTTTTTACTAAACCATTTCAAGGGCTACCTATATTTTATATAAATCGTAACATAACAAATATTAGTGTAAGAAGTATAAAAGCCCAGTATCAGTAAAAAGTTTGCAGCCCTCTTGTCTGTATTGTTTGATTTTGGTACGTAAATTTTCGACCGTGCGGTTTAAAGATATTGCCATACAATTTAAGCAGACGATCTCGTCTTTATTTAAATTGCGATCTATTAATTTCCGGTTTAACGCAATGGTATCATTGTCAACAGACCTACCGCACAAACGGCATTGACATTCCGGTTGAAACGTAAAATGATATGGGGCTTTATGGGAAATGGCAAACTTTGAGTATGTCCTAATAACTGTTTCAGTTTTGATGCGTAATTCCGCTGTTTTCTTCTGATCCTCCTCTGAAAGAAAGGAAGAAATTTTTTCCATTTCGACGAGAACTGATTGACACTCTTCGGCAATTTCTTCTGGCGGAATCGCCAAGGCGATGATTGATATCAGTGCAAGCGGGTTTTTGCACCATTTATTTTTTGATTTTGGTTGGTTGATATAATTGGTCGTTCGATCAAAAAACCAACTATTGTCAACTCCACCATTACGATTGTGTTTCGCGAATGAGAGAAAAATATTGTGACTATAATCGTCCCAATCATCGAAAGATTGTCCTTGTCTTTTCTGAATAAGCGTGTCAAGGAAAGGCTCAACTACAGAATGTATTTCTGTTCGTAAAATCGGATTTCGGCTTACAATCGGAATGAGAAAGAAGCATAAGCAGTTGGAGAAGTTTTGAAGATTAACTTCTTCTTTCCACCTTTTTTGTTTCATTATTGAAACGGTTTGGTCAAAAATTCTGAAAGCGATACTATGCGGTACTTTAAACTTTAGCGGATTTTTTTTATTTGTGGCGTAATATTTAATTGAAGCCTTTCCCGTATCTGTATAATTTCCGTCCGAAAACAGTTGAACGAGTTCTTGAGCAGTCAAATGAGTGTTGTCGATATTTTTTGCTACAAAATCGACACTGTTGTCAAAAAACAAGGTGACAAGCTGTCTTGCTT
>JAITBS010000250.1 GCA_031283515.1 Planctomycetaceae bacterium | reverse complement strand
ATCACCACAAGTAATTCGACTAACGTAAATCCGCGAAAAAATCTTACTTTCATCTTGATTCTCCTTAAAATAAAGAGGTATTGAAATGGAAACAGATTACATAACAAATAATCTGTTTTGGGTACAAAGTGGGAAAAATTGCAACGCCGAGAAACGGCAACAGAATATCGCTCTTAGAACTTAGGAGCGACACGTTGTAGTAAACAGGTTTCTTCCCACCTACGAAAGTGGTGCATTACGGTTTCAAAATGTAATGCAGAATTATTCCCATGAAATCACACGCGGCACTCCCTTTACGGGAGCCACGCAACTTTGTGATTTCACAGTAATTTTCTACCCGGAAAATCCGGTCGTAATGTAAAAAATTACAGTTCGCCTAAGCGATTACTACATTGTTGACGTACTCGATTTTTTTAACACCCGAACAAAAATTCGGGCAACTTATTTTTCAAAATATAATTTGATCTCCAAATGTCGAAATTAAAAAATTATTATGCCCGATATTTTACCAAACCATTAAAACCTGTCAAGCCCAAAATAGGAAAATGGAGTTTTCCTATTCCAGACAGAAATCATACACCAAAAAAAATGTAACAATCTATTGAGTTAATAGTTGATATAGTGAATAGTTAATAGTGTTTCAAACGCGGAATTTTTGCCGCAATAGTTATAAATCCGCTTGCGGCACTATTCACTATTCACTCATAACTATTCACTGTTTTATATTCCATTCATTACCGAAAAGCCAATCGGCTTCGGTGAGTGCGTCTTCGGTTCTTGCCCACGACGCTTCATCGTTCCACGAAATATTCACGGTTCGTCCGGCATTGCGTTCTTCACGGAGAAGTTGAAGAAGTTGTTCATTGAGATGCCATGATTCACTTGCTTTTTTTCCGCTCTTGATCTGTTTCCGCGTCAACGGTAATCGAAACAAATTGCCAAGACGATCATCTTGCGGATAGAAAATAACCAAACCATCCTTAGGTTCTTCCGTCAGGAAAAAAACAACAAGACTTGGTGTTGTTTCCGAAACAGATTGTATTGAATGAGGAGTTGATTCTGTTGTCCGTAATCTCATTCCTTCGAGCAACCGGACAATAGTAATAAGTTGCATTTGTTTTATTGCCGGATCTGTTGAATCTTCATACAACAACGCCCCAGCCCGAACAATCAAATCACTAATCCGCCGAATAAACGGACGCGAAGAAGGACGTTCCATAAAAAATCCCAACGGCTGCACCAACAAAGGCAAATCGCGCCGTAATGCCTGAAAATCTGATTCTTCCAATGCGTTATTGACAAGCAATTCCGCACAAAATAACCGTAACTCCAATGTCTCACGGCGTGTCGCATCTGTACTTGCCGGATTGCCCGGAATTGTGAATTGTTGCAAAAATTGCCGGAGAAGACGTTTACGTTCTGCCGGTGTTTGGGCATTTTTCCGGTAAGCCAGCAATGCCTCCGTAACCTGACGGATTAACTCATTTCGAAGTGAGGTGACGGATTGGTTTGGTTTTTGTACATTTAGTTCCGCGAGTAGTGATTCGGCATCTTCTATTTTTTCCTGAAGTAAAAGTGCAATGACCTGTTTGTATTGCATTGTGCGAATTTCCGTTGTCCAGTCATAAAATTGTGCAGCTTCTTTATAAAGTTGGATCATTTCGTTCAGTCTGCCCTGTCCGACTCCCGAAGCCGCTCCGCCATACAAAATACAATCCGCCATACGTTCACGCGTATTGGCTGCCCGTTCGCGAAGTCTTTTTTCTAAATCCCATGCTCCCAATAACAACGGAGAAGAATGAAGTTGTTTTAATATTTCCTGATTCTTTTGAAGTTCTTCATCAATTAATGCCAATGTTTTACGATATTCTTCAACAGCACGGTCTGTATTGCCAAGATAGCGAAGTGTCATTGCACGTCCATGTTGATCGTGGAGGGAATGAATATATGCTTGAGGATTTTTTGATTCACGGTAGTTTGCCTCGCGAATAAGAAGAGCTTCGCCGAATTGTTTTTCCGCTTCAATCACTTTCCATTGATCCAGTAAACTCCATGCATATTGTTCTGCCAGATATGCCGCTAATGGATGTATTCGATTACGTTCTTTGTCACGCAGCAAAACATCACGCCCACGAATAAACAAAGTGTCATCATATAAACCGGCTTCTGTACAAAGTGTTCCGTGAGCAGTACGTAATTCCGCAAGGAACAAAGAACTAAAACGTTCTCCGGTTTTACGTTGTTGTGAAATTGTTTCAAATTTTTGAATTGCCTTGACGTAATTACCGGTCGCTAAGTATTCCAGACGTGCAGAATCGGATAAGCATAGAAATTCCAAACGCCGCGAGGTAACCGTTCCGTTACTAAATTCCAGATGATATTGTTCCAAAGCGTCTTTGTAATATTTTGCCGCAATAACAGCACGTTGAGGATCGTGATAAAGGCTGGCGAGTTTGTGTTCCAGCAACGCCCGCGTGTGTAACTCCACTCCACGCCGCAATCGATTTTCCGAATACTTTGCCGGATTCGTGTCCGGTAAATTGGGAACCGATGAATTTGTGTTTGACAAATTTTTATCTGACACATTTTTATCTGATAGATTTTTATCTGATAGATTTTTGTCTGAAAAATTTGTTTTTGCTAAAAAGGTATCCAATAATTCCTGATAGATTTTTTTGGAATTAGTTTCTGTATTGGAATAATGGTATTCTTTGAGTTTTTCAACGAGTTCTTGTTCCGGCGGCGTCAGGTCGTTACGAAATCGCTGAACAAGATTCCAGAGCCAGTCGTGTACCGCCGGAATATTGAGATCATAATATTTTTCCAAATCATCGCCGAGTATTTTTTTAAGTTCATCGGTTTCATCAATTTTTTTGAGCAATAATTCGCGGACAAACGGTAAATACCAAGGTATTTCCTCAAACCACCAGGAACCATTCAAACCCGGAAGTTGCGCTAAATCGTTCTGAATTGAAATACGTTGTTCCTGTAAAGGAGCCGCATTTTGTGCAACAGAAATAGAATCGGATTGCCGGTTTGGAGAAGGCGGTACCGGATGGAAATATTGCCGGAACAATTTGTTTGTAATAACAATAGTGATCACCAAAATAATTGATACGGTTGTTAATATTGTATAATAGGACAGTCGATGAATATTGTGATTATTTTTTGTAGTTTTTTTTGTGTGAAGAGTATCCGAACCGGTAATTTTACCGGTTGAGCCGGAAGAGTGAAGAACACCGCCGGGAAGTTCGTGGTCGATCAGGTTCAGCAATGCGTCAAACGAAGCGAAAGGCTGCAATGCTTCGGCAAATTCAAACGGAGTTTGAAAACGTTCTTGCGGGTCTTTGGCAAGAACTTTTTGCAACACCATTTCAAGTTCTTCGGGAACATCTGTAACTATTTTCCGAAGAACCGGAACTTCACCAATAATATGAGCCATGAGTTTTTTCCGAGTTGTGCCGTAACGAGAACCGGTATAAGGCGGTTTACCGGTTAAGAGAAAATAGAGCGTGCAACCAAGACTGTATAAATCTGCACGAATATCTACTTCGCCGGCATTTTCACATTGTTCCGGTGAAATATAATCAATTGTTCCGATTGTTGTTCCGGCAATCGTCAACGATGTGTTGGCATCGGCGGATCGTTGTTCCGCTAAAAACTTGCCAAGTCCAAGATCAAGAATTTTAACAGTTCCGTTTCGGTCAATCATTAGATTTGCCGGTTTAATATCGCGGTGAACGAGATTAAATTCGTGAGCGTGTTGCAGACCGAGAGCAGCCTGCCGAACCACTTCGCACGCCGCACCCACAGGAAATAACGGCGGTCTTGTCGGCGGCGGCGGAACTGTTGTTGTTGCGGAATAAATTTTAGAGACTAAACCGGCAGAGGATGATTTTTGAATCAAATAAATGGGAGTGTTGGTGTCATCAATGGAGGAGTTATTGTATCTATTGTTATTGTTATTTTCGTTTCCATATTCATTTTTTTTTCGCAGGTTATCGCCGAATTGCTGGAGAGTGACACCGTCAACATATTCCATAACAAGATAATGAGTACCTTCATTTTCTCCGGCATTGAGTGCGCGGACGATATTGGGGTGATTTAATCCGCCGATGAGTTGTATTTCACGCCGGAACCGCCCAACTGCTTGAGTATCATTGAGAAGTGTTTGCGACAAAACTTTAATTGCAACCGTTTGATTCAAAAGTTTCTGACGTGCTTTGTAAACGATTCCCATGCCGCCATACCCAAGTTCTTCGAGAATTTCGTAATCACCAATCTGCCGAAGTTGGGCAATACGGCGAATAATTGTATGAATGAGTTCGGATTGTTCGGGAAAACGCTTATTGAATGAATCCTGAAGTTTCAATAAAAAACTGTTGCTCTCACTTTTTCCGGCAGCCAGTTCGATTTCGATTTCGAGCAGTTCGGACAACAATTTCATTTGGTGTTCCGCGTCAACTCGGTTCAGAAAATCCTCAATCTGTACAGATTCTCCATTCCGTAACGCAGCCTCAAATTCATCGCAAAGACTGTCTATTTGTTGTAAATCCATTGTGATATGAGAATAATTGATGGTCAATAGAATTGTAAATTTATGAAAAACGTAAAAGGAATATCAATGATTACGAAGATTGAAAGTAAAATCATCATAATAAAAAAATCTACATTTTCAAGAATCCTAATGATTTTGTGAGTCATTCAAATTCCTTCGGTGAAGTTATACCTCTTATCGTAGTATTTATGATGTTTTCTATTTTACAACACGAAACACTCAAAATAGGGTCAAGTCGGCGAGTACGCCGACCAACGGTGGGTGAAAACCCACCGGCGAAACGTTGACTGCCTTTGGAACCCATTGGTAAACAAATTGACGAAGATTCCACTGATATATTACAAAAAATGATTGAAATAGTGTTTTTTGGAGTGCTCTAAGCGTTCAATGGAGTGCTCCAATCGGCGATATTTTTCGGGTTTGGTGTCATTTTTCCATCAATTAGAGAGTGATTTTAGTGAATAGTTATGAGTGAATAGTGAATAGTGAATAGTGTCGCAATGCGGAGTAATACCAGTTCGGCAGTAATTCCGCTTGCGACACTAATCCACTATAAACTATTCACTATAAACTATTAACTAAAAAAATGTACTTGATAAAATTCGGCAATACGATATGATGTATTTTTGATTTCGTAATTCTGTGAACAGTAACACTGGTTTATGGAATTGTGATGATATGTGTACGGTTTATTTATTCCTATTCAACACTGAAAGGATATTCTCATGAAAAAGAACATTTTTACGAGTACAAGCACAAACACAAGCACAAACATTGCCATGAACTCAACTCGTCGGACTTTTTTGAAAACAACCGCCTTACTGGCAGGAACAACTATTTTGCCAACACCGGCATTGTTGTCGGCACAAAATGTAAACGGAAAATTGTCTGTTGCCTGTATTGGAGTTGGTGGTATGGGAGGTTATAGTGTCGGCAATGTTAAAGGCGAAAATGTTGTTGCACTCTGCGATGTTGAAAAAAAGAATCTCGATAAGGTTGCTGAACAGTTTCCGAATGCGCAACGGTTTTCTGATTTCCGTAAAATGTTTGACCAACTGGACGGCAAACTCGATGCAGTTACGGTTTCCACACCGGATCATATTCATGCAGCGGCAAGTGTTGCGGCGATGAATCGCGGTATTCACTGTTACACAGAAAAACCGCTTGCCCATGATGTTGCTGAGGTTCGGACAATGATTGAAGTTGCGAAAGCGAAAAAACTTCAAACTCAAATGGGAACGCAAATTCACGCCGAACCGAATTACCGGCGTGTTGTGGAACTGATTCAAGCCGGAGTAATTGGAACGATTAAGGATGTTCATGTTTGGGTGAACACGGCATGGGGCAACCGTCCGATTCCATTGGGAACTTTTGATGTGCCGGAAACTCTTGATTGGGATCTTTGGCTTGGTCCTGCGGCGGTTAGACCCTATAATCCTTGTTATGTTCCGGGAAATTGGCGTTCTTATTGGGCATTCGGCAACGGAACACTTGGCGATATGGCGTGCCATTACATGGACTTGCCGTTTTGGGCACTCGGATTGCGGCATCCGGAAACAATCGAAGCGTTTGGTGTTCCGGTTGATCCTGAATGTTGCTCAATCGGTCTGACGGTCAAATATGAATATCCGAAAACACAAAACCATGAAGCATTAACCTTGACGTGGTACGATCACGATCTTCGACCGGCTTTGCTCAAAGAACACGGAATGCCAAACTGGAATGCTGGAGTCATTTTTGTCGGCAGTGAAGGTTTGTTGCTTTCAAATTATACAGAGCATCACCTTTATCCTGAAGAAAAATTCAAAGATTACAAACGACCAGAGCAAACGATTCCGCCGTCACCAGGTCATCATGCGGAATGGCTCAATGCTGTCAAAAACGGTGGAACAACATCGTGTAACTTTGATTATTCCGGTACACTTACCGAAGCCGTTCTGCTTGGAGCTGTTTCTTACCGAGTCGGTAAAAAGATTGCGTGGAATCCGGTTACATTCAAAACAGATATTGCCGAAGCGAATACGCTGTTAAGTGTTCCACGCCGAAAAGGTTGGGAATTTTAGTTGTTTTGTAATCTATCAGGGGAATAATTATTTTTTCTTCTTCACTTCGAAGGGGTGCGATTTTCATAACCGTAGGTCAAACGCAGCACTACCTACGGTAAACATCTCTCCTCAACGTCGTCTGAAAGACGAAACGAAACGATCCGAATCACACCTTCGATAATGAAAATCACACTCCTGTCGGGGTGAAAATCGAAAAACAAAAATGCCGCTGATAGATTACGTCAAGAGAACTCTTAAATTGCCGATGAATAATGAATCAAAATTTAGGGATTTGTTCCGGTGATAAACTTTGCGATATATCGAAACGCTTCAGGGGCATTTCCGACACCGCCGTGATCATAACCTTTAATTTCGTAAAATTCAACGTGTGGATGTTTCATTGCCAGAAGTGACGCTGCCATAAATTCATTTTCCTGAACCCGAACCGGCATATCCCGCTCACGATCACCAAGAACCAACAGAATTGGCGGAGCATCTTTTGAAAGATAATGCAAAGGTGCATTTTCATCAATAATCGGAAAATATTCCGGTTGCGGATAATTCAGTATTTTCCGTACATAAAAATGTGTTGTCATTTGACCGGTCAGCAGAACCAGACCGGCAAGCCGTGACGGTTCGATGTGGTGTGGTTTGAGCCAGCGGGAATCAAGACCAATCATTGCCGAAAGATACGCTCCGGCACTGCATCCGCCGACATAAATTTGTTTCGGATTTCCGCCGTAATGTTCGATGTTTGCAAACGTCCACGCAAGAGCAGCTGCGGCATCTTCCAGAAATTCGGGAAATTTTGCTTTTGGAGCAAGCCGATAACCTGCTCCCGCCAAAATAATCTTAGTATGTTTTAAGTGTTTCGGAATTTCCTTGCTTCCGGCAGTCAATCCGCCGCCATGAAACCAAACAAGTACCGGAAGATTTTGACCTTCTTTCGGTACGGAAATATCGAGAACACATTGTGTTTTCTGATATTCGCTGGTTGTTTCTTTATAATACGGAATATTTGGGGTTTCCGTCCGCTCCGGTAATTCCGCACCAACCGCCGTCATAGAAATACAAAAATAGATCAAAAACAGTAAAAGAAATTGATTTTTCATAATTTTATTGATACGTTAAAGTTAAGAAATCAGTAAATAAACATAACACAAATCAGCCAAAGATATACCTCTTGTAGTAATATTGATGAAGTTTTCTATTTTACAACACGAAACACACAAAATAGCACGAAAAATATGAAATTTTGTTTTGACTCTTTTCGTGTTATTTTTGTAACATATCAGTGGAGTTTTTTTTGAATGTGTTTACAGTTGGAAATTACAAGGTAGGCGACCTTTCGCCGAAAGGTCGCAACGGTTGAGCTTAGTATTGTGTTGTACGCAGTGAGTCCTTCATTTCCGTCCATCAATAGAGGCAAGTCGGCGAGTACGCCGTATTGTTTAAAACGTTTCGGCGAAACGTTGGCTACCTTTGGAGTCCATTGGTAAACAAATTGACGGATATTCCACTGATATATTACTTATTTTTTATTTTTTTGTGTGGTTCGTGTTATAAAAAATTCAACGGAATGATGATGAAATTAATTTTTATAAAAACACACCGTATATCAATATAGAATTATAATGAAAACTCAATGGATTGTCAATTTGTTGAGTTTTGACAATTTTTTATTTTTTCTAAACGTTGTCATCTTGTATGATCTGTGTTTTTTAACGTATAATTATTGTCCGTCAAGTTTGTGAATAAAAAATCTTTGTAACCAATAACAGTCCCTTAAAATGAAAAAGCATTTTTACGTCAAAATGTATCAACAGTTTTTTATTGTCACGTTATTATTGTCCGGTCATTTTCTTTTGGCACAGGAATTATTGCCGTCACGTCAATCGGTACGATTTTATCTTGATTCCGCGAACGGAAAAGATACCGCAACCGGTCAGTCGCCGGAACAGGCGTGGAAAACAATACAACGCCTCAACAGTGAATCATTGATCGGCGGTGATACGGTGTTGTTCCAACGCGGCGGACTCTGGCGTGAATCACTTCAGCCCCAAAACGGAACTCCCGAAAAACCAATCGTTTACGGTGCTTACGGAGAAGGTGAAAAACCTGTTTTACAAGGATCAACTTGCCGAAACAAAATTGAAGATTGGAAATCTTGTGCCGAAAATCTTTGGGAAACTGTTTCCGTAACTCCAATAATCGGGAAGAAAATTCCGGTTGACTTGACCGCCTCATGGCGTGTTTATCAGGAAAAACCTGCCGATGTCCATTTGGAAAATATCAAAGAAGATGGAAAAACTATTGTTCGATTGACTGTTACGGCGCAAGGTGAAACACTAAGCCGAATTCAACTTATCGGTTTTTCCGTTCCAGAAAATAGTTTGAACAAACCGTTGTTGTTTCAATGCCGGATTCGATGTTCAAAACCGTTTCTCATTCCTTCTGTTGTTGTACGAAAACAAGGTGCGCCCTGGACTAATTTTCTGCAAAATCTTGAAAAAATTAACGTTACGGAAGATTGGAAAACAGCGGATATTCTATTGGGATTACAAAAAAAGGACTCGTTCGGGCAACTTGTTTTTTATCTTGGAGGTGCTGTACCGGATCATTCCGTGTTCGAACTCGAACCGCTTTCACTCTGCGAAGTCTCTTTTCCGGCAGAATTAGAACCAATCGTTCTGGATGTCGGTAATATCATTTTCAATCACGGTCAATCAGTCGGTTTCAAACGTTGGAAAATTGACGAGTTGAAAGAAACAGGCGATTTTTGGTATGATGCGGAAAAGAAACGAGTCGTTCTGTTTGCCGAAAAGAATCCGGCTGAACTTTTTAAGGAAATTGAATTTTGTCTCAAAAAACCGGTGATAAATCACAGTCATGTTCATGATGTTGTTATTCGTAACTTGTCTTTGCGTTATGGTTCGTACGGAATTAGCGGAGAAGGCGCCAAACGAATTGTGGTTGAAAATTGTGATTTTTCGTTTCTCGGCGGGACTCATCTTTACACTAACAAAAACGGCAATCCTGTTCGATCCGGTAACGGTATTGAATGGTGGAATGAAGCAAGTGATTATATTGTTCAATCTTGTCGTTTCTGGGAAATATATGATGTTGCCATTTCGCCGCAAGGTAATGCACCGGATAAAATAATCAAAAATATTATTATTCGCAACAATATTATCTGGTGTTGCGAACAATCATTTGAATACTGGCGGACTGGCGGCAATGCTGTTACTGAAAATGTTGTGTTTGAAAATAATACCTGTGTTGATGCCGGATTTGGTTGGTCACATCGCCAACGTCCTGATAAACGCGGAACTCATTTCCTCTCTTACAATGTAACAGTAAAAACCGATATTGTTCTTCGAAACAATATTTTCTGCAATGCCAAAGATGATAGTATTTTTATGCACAGCGATTGGAAAAACGGCATGAAATTGTACAATAATCTTTGGTTTCAGCCGAAGGATCAATGGTTTCTTTGTTTTTGCGGTCAAAAAATATTCAAAGCGGAAGAGTTTGAAAAATATCTGGAAGAATTTGGTATCGAAAAGAATAGCCTAATGACTTCACCAAAATTTGTTGATCCGGTCACTCGAAATTATCAACTTGCACCGGAAAGTGCCGGTCATCATGCCGCATCAGACGGAGGTTCTGTCGGCGCACGATAATTTTTTCCCGTATCTGAAATTTTAATTTTTTTGCAACGGATTTCACGATTTCCTGTTTTAATGTTTGTGAATAAATGTCCGAAAATTAAACCATCTTGAAGATTATGCGGTACAATTATAAAACACTAATCTTCTTAGGAATGATTATTTTACTGATTCTTGGTTGGTATTACCAGCAGTTGGCGGCTTATCCAACGGCAATATCGCCGTTACTTGTATCAATTCATTTGTCCGGTTTGGCGTTGTTTATTGTATCGGTTTTTGTGTTTTTCTGTTTCGTAAAACATCGACTACTTTGCCGAACCGTTTGTCCGCTCGGATTCTGTTTCCGTACAATCGGTAAAATACGAAACAAAATCGTCGGTACAAAACGGTTCTTGCCGCATTTCGTAACATTCCCGAAAATCGGTATTTTTCTTGCGGTTTTTACGTGGCTGGGTTCTTTGGTTGGAGTTACGGGATTTCTCTGGCTTGATCCGTTTGTTCTATTCAGTTCACCGTTTCGCGGTTTGTCTCCTCTTTTGCCTGTTTTTGTTGCGTTATTGATTGCTTCTTGTTTTGCGCCGTCATTTTGGTGTCAACATTGTTGTCCGCTTGGAGGAACACAAGATTTTTTGTACATTCCCAATACGATGTTGCGCCGCCGTTCAAAAATTCGTCCGTTGAAACGCCGTTATTTTCTATGGTTTGGTTTGAAATTGTTATTTTTTGGAATTTTATTTGAATTGAGCCGCCGTTGTACGTTACAAAATAGTGATTCCATCTTAATTCGTCCTCCCGGTGCGATTCGCGAAGAATTATTTTTGTCACGTTGTACGCGTTGCGGAGCCTGTGTACAAACCTGTCCGACTTCATTATTGCAATTGCACTATTTTGAAACGTCAATTCTGGATTACGGAACACCTTATGCTGTTTTTGATCCGGCGTGGTGTGATGCACAATGTACACAATGCGGTCAGGTTTGTCCGAGCGGTGCTCTCCAACAAATTTTGCCCGCCGAAAAAAAGAAGGTCAAACTCGGACGTGCCGTTCTCACTTTTGAAAATTGCCGTCTTTACGATGATCGGGAATGCAGTATTTGCGGTCGGGAATGTCCGTTTGAAGCCATAACTTTCGCATGGTCGGAATCGGAATACCGCAAAATACCAATTATTGATACTGAAAAATGTACTGGTTGCGGATATTGTGTTGTGTCTTGTCCAGTTGAGCGCAACCGGACAAAACCGCTCCGTATTGTGTAACCGCCTATTTTATTTTGTAATATATCAGCGGAATTTTTGTTTTTTACGCATTGTTCTTTTCCTCCTCGTCCTGAAAGGACAATATAAACCAGCCCTATCCAACGGGTAGGGTACACAATCATCACCAACAATTTCGCCCAGAAAGGGCAGGATAGAGTGGATAGTTGAGAGTGGAGAGTGTCGCAAGCGGAGTAATACCAAAACGGTAATACTTCCGCGTGCGGCACTATCAACTATCAACTATCAACTATCAACTATCAACTATCAACTATCAACTATCAACTATCAACTATCAACTATCAACTATCAACTATCAACTATCAACTATCAACTATCAACTATCAACTAACCACTGTCCTTTCAGGACGTAGGAGAAACAAAAATTCCACTGATATATTACAAAAACATGAAGAACTTCTGTGATCTCTCCGTGAACTTTGTGTTCTCTGTGGTTAATAAAAACAGAGAGTTACGTTATCCTATTAATATTAATTAACGTAAAAATTCAGAGTTGTTAATCGCCTCACCTCCGTCACGGGTTCCGAATGCCTTTAGAATGTCTTTAGGAGTGCTGTTTTGCAATAACCATACACTACCATCAAAAAGTCCGACATTGATACCTTCGGGGTGAAAACCGCCGACACGTCCTTCTTTGTTGTTGATTCCTTTAAGTAGTTCTTCCAAGTTGATGTCCGCTGTCGGATCCATCCAGCAAAACGGCTCCTTCACTTCCACAACAGCAAATACATTACTTGTTCCGTCGATAATTCGTGCTAATGTTCCACAAGTTTGTTCGCCTGCTTTCGCCGCCGGAATAATTCCCTCACCGGCAATCACCGAATAACAACACGAACCATTTTGTTGCGCCGCCAACGGATTGGTCGGACAACGATAAACATCAATGTTTATGTTATGGAATTGTTTGTTATATTCGCTGTCCCAAGGTTCATTGTGCCGGATTTTTTGGTATAAGGCTGTTTGTTCCATAAACGGCAAAATCAGTACCCGCCAACTGTGTAACGGTTTACCATCCTTATCCACCGTATAAAGCGGCGGTAACCCAGAATATGTATCGTAATAATTATGAAACGCAAGAATAATTTGTTTGATATTGTTTTTACATTGCATACGCATTGCGGTTTCGCGTGCTGCCTGAATCGCCGGAAGTGTCAACGAAACAGCAGTACTGACATTCGCAAGTGCTGCGTGTTTCGAAAACATACCGCCGCTCTTTAACCGAAAAACGAGTTTATCGTTTTCGACATCGGGAAGCAGTGTTCGCAACAACCCTTTCACAAACTCGAAAAAAAGTGGAGGAATGTTAATACCATTTTTTTCTTGTTTGAATTCTTGTTCCATACCGAACCGAGCAATGTTCATTCCAAACTCAATCGCATTTTCCATCAAACTACGAAGTTGAAGAGCGTCGGTTCGTTTGGGTGTTTTAAGTGTCAGAAGAACGTTGTTATTTATTGTTTCGTCCGAGAACAAAGCATTGATGGAGAACGAGGCGGCTGCCCATTCGATTTTTTGTGCAGCAAACAGGAGCAATCCCTTAATCTCTTTTGGAATATCGTCCGGAAGTATGTTCGCAGCAGCAACAAGTCTCGTCTTGATTTTTTCAGGCAAAGCCGCAACAATTTTAATTTCGTCCTGCTCTAAAATTTGTAATCCTTGTTGAATCGGCGAATCTTTGGACGGAGTGATATTTTGTAACCACGCAATCAATGCAAGTTTTGTAACTTCATCCAATTGTTGTCGTTGTTGTTGATTGGAGTAGGGAACTGCGGGAAAAATGAAAAACAGAAAATCACTGATTACAACATTTTCCGGTATTTCCCTAGACGACGTATTTAGAAATGTTGTTAAAAATGATTGTAATGTTTCCGTATCGTTTTTCGTTTTACCTTTCCAGGGAACTGCCAAAACGCCGACAATATTGTTCTCCAGTAAATCGAGATCGGCGATGATTGCCAGTTCCTGAATACCGAAAATTTTTGTAATTGTTTCATACGGCGGGCGTACAAGAGCATCGAGTTTTTCGAGTTCGTTTTCTAATTCACGTCTGGTTGCTTTGAGGGATTTTTCGTCAAAGTTGAGTTGTTTCAAAAACTCAACGCCAAGTTTTTCAGATTGCGATTTTATCGTATCGATTTCGATTTTTCGCAAATCAATGTGGGCAAAAACGATGGTATTCTCGCCAATCAACGGAGTAAATGTTTCCTGACCGAAAACACGAACCGTTGTCAGCACAACCAACAACACTAAAACATTCAGTAAATTTCTCATGAAATCTCTCCTAAAAATAAATTGTCAGTAAAAAACAGTACCGGAAAATAAAACCGGAAAACTTAACCGGTTTCCATCGTATCCCCTATTAACAAAAAAATCAATAGATTACGTAAATTTTTTTGTCCGCAGATTACGCAGATAGTCACGAATTGTTTTTTTGAGAATTACGAAACAGACGAAATAACAAAACATACGAAAAAGAAAATAGACTAAATGTTCGGGAATTTTATTCAGTTTCAATAAATTATTAAAAAAAATCTGCGAACATCTGCGTAATCTGCGGACTAAAAACTTGCGTAATCTGCGGACGATTCGAGCGGTAACACATTTACTTTTGTAACTTCCAATCGTTACCGTTTAACATTGAACCGTCAGGCAGTTGAAACGGCTGTTCACTGAAATTAACAGTTACCGTAATGCCGTTGGAAAAAACCGTTTGCTGAACCAAACGGTCCGGCGATAAAATCCGGTGATCGGTCATTTCGGCGTAAGCCGTTTCACGGGCAGTTCCGGCAGCGGTTTTGTAACTCTCGGCAAATCGTAATTTGTTATCGTTCCAATTACTTTGCGTAAACATGTACATCGGCGGTGTTCCATATAAAGCGTTTAACAAATCCCGTTTCCGCCAGACTTTCGGTAACTTGTTGTTGTAATCGCCCCAATACCATTGAGCAACAACACAATCATGGTAAACAAGTTCCCAAAGCGGTAATCGTAACGCCGGATTAACCTGAAAATGTTCAATCTGCGCCGGAACCTCTTCGACAAGTTGAAGCATGTTTCGTCCCGATTCGTGAACACGATATGGTCCAAGACTTAACATGCCTTCGTAGAAATCACAAAACGGAACTGAAGCATCATGACCCGTTTCACTCCCGCAAACCAAACCTAAATCACCAATAAGTTTGAGTAACTCCATTTTATGACGCCGTGAATCACTGCGTGTCATCGGGTGATCGGGATGATAACATTCAAACCACGGAGCCGCAACTGTTGTATCAATAAATCGGGCTTTGTAGGGTTTCGTTTTCAATTCCTCCGAAATCCGTTTTCGTGCATAAGGAACCGCTTTGGCATCGCAAATCACCGCACACGGAATACGCGGTTGTGTCTTGTCCTTTTGCTCCACCTCCCAACCTTTACGCCAAATTCCATTCGGTGCCGCCCAATTAAGATCGTGATCCCAAGCGTCGGTTGTCCAATCACCATGAACCCAAACTTTATCAAATTGCGCCGGATCCATAACATCCTGATAAATATCGTAACGACTTGTCAGAACGTGTTCGATTTTATTTAATTCGATGAGTTCTTCGGCTTTGCCGCCGCTGCTCCACAAAATCCGGTCAA
>JAITBS010000209.1 GCA_031283515.1 Planctomycetaceae bacterium | reverse complement strand
GGAGTGAATGCCGGTTTTGCGGATGGTTCGGTTCGGTTTATCAGCGATACCATCAATTGTGTCACAGCCGGTCTTTCCGCTGCTCCACAAGAAAAAGATTCCGGTAAAAGCGATTTCGGTATTTGGGGTGCTTATGGTACTGTAAACGGCGGTGAAACCAGTTCACCATAATATCGTTCTCGAAAAAGACCTCGAAACAGAAATATGTTTTGAAACAAGAAAATTGGTAATCTATCAGTGGAATTTTTTTTGAATTTGTTTACAGTTGGAAATTACAAGGTAGGCGACCCTTCGGCGAAACGTTGACTACCTTTGGAGTCCATTGGTAAACAAATTGACGAATATTCCACTGATAGATTACCTAACATTCAATATTAATGAAAAATAAAATTTCCATTATAGGTTTTGGTCGTACTTTCCAAAAATTAACAAAGATCAATATGCCTAAAGAGGCGGACTGGAAATTCAGAGCAGAAAATGAGTATCAATAAGCAATATTATAACGTTTTAATTTGACGTGTTGGAGAGTTTGCTGACTGTTGTCAATTTTGTAAAATTCTTTGGTTCAATGAATCGGAAACAAACCCTGTTGAGGAACAAAATATCAGGAATAATCGAATCATCGTACTGAATAGTTTACGTCTTTTTTACAGTATTTTGAAGACTTCTTTTGCGGCATCGATTGTTTGTTGGATTTCCGATTCGGTGATGGCGGTGGACATGAAAAAAACTTCAAATTGGCTGCACGGAAAATAAAAACCGCGTTCCAACATATTCCAAAAAAATGTGGCATAACGTTGCGTGTTGCACAGGGACGCAGTTTCCCAGTCGATAATTTTGTTCGCAAAACAACCGCCGGTCGAACTGGTCGCTGTAGAACGATCCACAGTACTGCCGTTGAATGTTGTACTGCTGACATGATATTTTTCGTTATTGTTTTTGTGTTCGGTAAGAAAAAACATTGTCATCATAGAACCAATTTGTTCAACAGCAACCGAAATTCCGGCAGATCGGGCTTCATCTTCGAGTCCTTCGGCAAGCAATGCCATTTTTCGTTCCAAGATTTGAAATGCATTGAGTTCTTGTAATGTTTGAAGTGTTGAGATTCCGGCAGCCATTGCCAAAGGATTACCGCTGAGAGTTCCTGCCTGAAAGACTTTGCCGACCGGTAAGATGTTGTCCATGATTTCGGTTTTACCGCCATACGCACCAACCGGTAACCCACCACCAATAACCTTACCAAGCGTTGTAATATCCGGCGTAATACTGAAACGTTGTCCGGCACCGCCTTTTCCAGCGCGAAAACCACTCAATACCTCGTCGAAAATTAAAACCGCTCCGTGAGTTTGGGTCAAATGACGTAATTCATACAAAAAATTGGAACTGCCAATAACACAACCCATATTGCCGGCAACCGGTTCCACAATAACACCTGCAATTTCTTTACCAATTTCCTGAAACGTTTTTTTGACTGCATCAACATCATTGTACGGTAACACGATTGTATCGGCGATGGTTCCCGACGTGACTCCCGGCGAGTTGGGAACACCCAGTGTTGCCGCCGAACTCCCCGCCGCAACCAGCAAGGCATCAACATGACCATGATAATTGCCGATAAATTTCACAATTTTTGTACGCCCTGTAAAACCGCGTGCGAGACGAATCGCACTCATCGCGGCTTCGGTTCCTGAGTTGACGAACCTGATTTTTTCAATCGAAGGAACTAAGTCAATAATGAGTTGAGCAAGTTGATTTTCTGCTTCTGTTGGTGCGCCGAAACTGGTTCCTTTGAGCAATGCCGCCCGAACCGCTTCAACAACAACCGGATGGGCATGACCCAAAATCATTGGTCCCCAAGACTGAACATAATCAAGATAACGGTGTCCGTCAACATCAATCAAATAAGCTCCTTCACCGCGTTCTATAACAATCGGTTCACCGCCTACCGCACCAAATGCGCGTGCCGGACTGTTCACTCCGCCCGGAATTAAACGTTGAGCTTCGGAAAAAATAGCATGACTTTTGTTGTGATTCAACATTGTTTACAAACTTCAAAAAAAGTAATTAATATTAAAAAAAAGTAATTAATATTAATAGTTAATAGTTAATATAAAGCGTTTTTTTCGCCGGAAAAACGTCTTGTTGATTGACGCCAATGGTTAAAACAAAACAATTGATGTCAGATTGATACATATAGCATAATTTAAATGCTCAAGTTTTACAATGACATTGCCGGACAATATTTGATTTTTAATAATCTTTCGTAAGATATGAAATGTCGGCTATTTTTATGGAAATCTGTATTTTGACGACATTCTATTGAATAATTACACAATTACTTTAGAATGGACATTTCAATTGTGTTTTGTGCCGAAATGTTTCGGGACATTTTGTGTTTATTAACGTGGGCGGTTACGGGGAAAATTTTATTCCTTATTCCATCCCTTTTATAAAGGACTTTAACATGAAAAAACATCTATGCTCATTTTTGTTGGCGTTTATCTGTCTCATTCCGACGGTTTGGTCTCAGGACCGGCAAAATGTAGAGACGTTACAAAAAAATTCGCCGGCAACTGTATCAACCAAAACGTTGTACGATTTTACAGTTCGTGATATTGACGGCAATGATTTTCCGTTATCCCGATTCAAGGGAAAAAAAGTATTGGTGGTCAATGTTGCTTCCAAGTGCGGGCTGACGCCGCAGTACAAAAACTTGCAGGAACTTTATGAGAAGTATGGCGGGGAAAAATTTGTTATTGTTGGTTTTCCGGCGAACAATTTCGGTAAACAGGAACCCGGTACCGATACGGAAATCAAAGAATTTTGTACCTCAAATTATCATGTAACTTTTCCAATGATGTCAAAAATTTCTGTAACCGGCGAAGACATTCATCCGCTTTATCAATGGTTGACTCAAAAGGAAAACAACCGTCGGAAAGATGTACCGGTAACATGGAATTTTCAAAAATTCCTTATTGATGAAAACGGTAATTGGGTTGATTTTGTTCCGCCGCGTGAAAAACCCGACAACGAAAAAATCCTCAACTGGTTACAAGAAAAATAACTCCGGCAATAGAAAAAATAATGATCAAATTCTCAATACCCAACGTTTGTTGTTTTTGAAACAAATTAAAAGTGCCGTTAGGTAACATCACATATAACGTAACGTTTTTCAATCCCTTACAATTTGAGTATGATGAGACATTTAACGATTTTAATAAGTTTTATTATTTTTTGCATTCCGTTTTCTGTTACCGAAGCTCAATTCAATAGTATTGGTTTCAATGAATTTAATACGGAAAAAACGCCGATACGAATCAAAGCAATGAATGCTCTTTTTGGTGCTGCGCCGGAATTTGCTTCAACCCGCGCATTGAGTCCATCGCTTGTTATTACGGGAAACGAAGGAAACGCCAAACCGCTTGAACTTGTAGAATGCAGTTATTCTGTACGGATTGTCCGATTTCTTATTGAAGTTACGATAACTTATGAGTTTTACAATCCTACCAATGAAAGGGTTGAAGGTGTTTTTACGTTTCCATTACCTGACGGCGCAACTGTTGATGGTTATGCTTTGGATATTAACGATGAAATGGTTGATGGAGTTGCTGTTCCGAAAAAACAGGCAACAGTTATTTTTAACGAAATCGAAAAGCGAGGTATTGATCCCGGTCTTGTCGAATGGAGCGGTAAAAATGCGTTCAAAAGCCGTATTTTTCCAATATTTTCGCATCAATCACGAACAATCAAAATTCGTTACACCGATCTGATTGACGGTTCAAAATACACTGTGCCGATTAAATTTGACGGAAAAATCGAAACGTTTTCTATTAAAATTGACGCTTCGAAAACTGATGTGTTACCGAAAATCATCGGCAATGAATTACCGGAACTAAAATTTGATGAAACGACTCGTCTCGCCGAAACAATATCTAAAAAATTCCAGCCCAACGAAAATCTCCTTCTCGAATTTCCTCCGAACACCAGCCAACAAACCGTTTCATTTACCGCACCGGAATGCAATTATTTTGTAACACGTATTCCGACGGACGAAATCCAAAAACATCTGGAACCGAAACGATTGGAAATTGAAAAGAAATTAGCGCAACCGAATCGGATTGCTGTTTATTGGGATGCTTCCGGTTCACGATTCAACGGCGATCACACGAAAGAACTAGAATTACTTCGGCAATATCTCGAAACAAAAAAATGTTCTGTTGATCTGATTGTTTTTCGTGATAAACCGGAGCCGGTTCGGTCATTCGATGCCGCAAGTTACGAAAAATTATTCGATACACTAAAATCCGTTTCCTACGACGGCGGAACAAATTTTTTATCGATATTGAGTTACGGTATCCGCACTGATTTGTCGCTTCTTTTTTCGGACGGAAACTATAATTGCCGGACAAATATTTCTGAAAATTCCGTTGTATTGCAATCACCGGTTTATGTTATCGGAACCGGAAACAGCCATCATAGTCCGGCACTTCAATTTGTTACAAAATCAAGCGGCGGGACATTGTTTCATCTCATGCGTGATAATGTTGCAACAATTCTGGAAGGTATCGGCAAGATTGCATTGACTGCGTATGCTCTGAGTGATAAGTCTGAAAATCAAGCATCTTGGAGAATATTGAAAGATTCCTTTGTTGTTGCCCATTTTCAGAATCAGAATACGCTTAATTTTCGTGCGGTAATTGGTTTTGGCGACATGCCGGAAACGATTCCTATTTCTGTTTCGGGAGATGTTCCTGTTTGTGAAGATTCTCTTGTTGAACGTATCTGGGCGCAACTTCGCTTGCAACAACTCCTCTTTTCGCAACACACAACTCATGAAAAAGAATGCCGCCGGAATATTCTCGAACTTGGTTTAAAGTATAATATTGTTACGCCTGAGACGACGCTGCTGGTTCTCGAATCCGTTCATCAATATCTTGAATTTATGGTCGAACCGCCGGCGTCGCAACCTGTTATGTTAGAAGAATACCGCGAAAAGAAAACACAATGGAAAGATCATGTTCAAAAAGTCAAAAAAGAACGGCAAAACACGGGAGTGCGGAGACTTCGCCGAAGCTGGAATATTTTTATGCGATGGTGGGATCATTCGTTTGAACTTCCTGACGGTTACAAATTCGTACCTCAATACACTAATATGACCGAAGCATTCGCTTCTCCATCGAACCGATCATCTCGTTACAGCGGCATAGCTTTCGGAATGGGCGGAATGGGCGGAGGATTCGGCGGCGGCGGAATGAGTGACGCCAACACACAAGATTCACCGGCAGCAATGATACCGGATATTGTGTTACAGCCGCGAATCGATGATTCTCCTTACCTTGAGATTATTCGAAACGCCGCTGTTTCGTCAAAACAATCGGCTTATCGCGTTTATCTGGAACAACGAAAACTATATCAAAATTCTCCTGCTTTTTATTGGGAATCGGCAACTCTATTTCATGAACTCGGTGATACGGAAACTGCGTTACGGATTCTCAGTAATTTACAGGAACTTGATTTCGGTGATGATCTTGTAACGTTACGAATGATGGGATTCCTGATGCTCCATTGGAACCAAATTGATCTTGCTGTGTTGCGATTTCGGGAAGCACTCGAACTCGACGAAGCCGATCCCAATACCTTGCGGGGACTTGCTCTTTCTTTTTTGTTACGAGAAAATCTGAAACAAGATCATCTCATTCAATCTCTTGAATCATTCCACAAGTTCTTCAAAACAGTTTGGAATTATTACGATTATCAAAATGACTATACTATTTTGTGCCTTGTTACATTATACGAACAATACCGAACGATAATTAAAGGAAAAACGCTTGGTTTTAGAACATCGGACAATAATCAAGATAATGCTAAAAATCAAAACGTTGATAAAGATCAAAATAATGCTAAACTGATGGATGTTGATCTTCGGATTGTTGCGTTGGCAAGTCATCCGAATGTCGATGTTTGCCTTGCCGTTACAGAACCATGCGGCGAATTTGTACGTCAAAACAATAGATGTTTGTCTGTTCACGGCGGAACGTTAATAACAAACAATGAAGATTTGTCTCAATATTTGATACGTAAAGCAGAAAAAGGAACGTACAAAATTATTCTTGAACGTTTTGATGTTAAAGAAAATGATGAAGATGAATGGGACGATCTTGAAAATGAATGGGAAGACCTTAAAGACATTCTGTATTGGACTTCAATGTATTATAATGAAGAGAAATCCGGATCGAACAATGATGAAAAAGAAAAGAAAAAAGCGGATGCGTTGGCACCGGGCGTTGTTTTTGTGGATATTTTCACGAATTACGGCAGAGCCGATGAAACACGGCGTTCACTTTGTATTACGCTCAATGATGAAACGGAAACATACGAAATCGGCGAAGTCCATTTCTAATCGGAATTATTGATAACAATAGATAACGTATCAATATAACGTGTCAACATTGGGAATGAACCAATTTAACCTTTAATCAGAACCATGAAAACTAACTTTCTTTTTTTGTGCATTTTTACTATTTCCTTGAACGTTTCACTTTTTGCACAATATCCAAAAGATGAAACAATTAAACCGTATCCGAAACCGGTTAAGGAGAAAAAACTTGTTCAACGTTTCGACTGTACGGTAACTGAATTGCCGCACTGGAAAGCGTTACATCAATCTAAATTAAATTCAACCGGTGAAACAATTCAAATTGAGTCAAGCGGTCATGATCCTTACGTTTTGCTTCCGAACATTCAGAATCCGGTTGCCGGAGCGTTTGAGTTTCGGATTCGGATGAAAAACAACATGAAACCCAATGCCGAAATTTTTTGGGGTACGAGTCAACGTCCGGGTTCTCACGCAGATTTTTCGGTACGTTTTGGATTTTTGCCGGATAATCATTGGCACAGTTACAGTGTCTTTTTTGAAACACCTGAGCCGTTGACGCAACTCCGTTTTGATTCGGGAACATCTAATGGTGTTACTGAAATTGATTGGATTGAATTGTATCAAGTTGTTTACGATGAAACCGAACAAAAAACAACTTCGTGGTTTAATCCGAATTGGTCGGAACATGTTGAACATTGGAAAATAATTTCGTCCGAAAATAAAAATGAAAATAAAAATATCCGTATTCGGTTCGACGAAAAAGGAACCGGAGCACAAATTTTCGATAACGAAAATCTGGTTGGTGAAATTTATCCGCTTGGTTATCTGAACCCGAACTTACCGCTTGGCGGAGTTGCGGGTATTCCATTTTATCGCAACGAAAAAGAGTCTGACGGTCAAACACCAAAACCGCTTTCATTGAAATTTATTCAATCAACAGCCCAAACGATTGAGTTTACTGTTGCGCTATCGGATTTGTCAAATCAGATTGGAACACTGCGGTTTGAACTTTTGAATAATGAAATCCGTTTTGAATTGAAATCGAAAACACCGTTGGAAACATCGTTTTTTAGTCCGGTTTTCCGCCCCAAAGGAACGATGCAACAAGCGGTATTGAATGGAGTCGAATATTTGGAACAAGGCGAACATTCGTCCTCAACCGCTGATATTGAAACACCGGAACATTTACGTTTCGCTCCGAGATCACTGGATATGACGTGGTCTTTTATGGCGGTAGTTACGGAAAAAACCGGATTCGGACTGCTTTGGAACACACCGGAAACACAAGCTGTTTTTGCTGTACCGGATTTTATTTTCGGTGATTCAACTGCACATTATCTCGGATTACACGGAACCAATTTTTCCGGAACATTAAAAATATTAACGAGCCGTGAACTTCGTGAAACGTTGTCTCTGAACGGTTTAACACCTCTTGATTCTCTTATTCTTTGGGCGGTTCAAAAACACGGCTTGCCTGATTTTCCGAAACGTTTTCGGGATGACGAAGCGCAACGATTATTGAATTTGGCGGCTTATGAAAAGTCGGCAATTGCGGATTCGTCAAACGGTTGGCGTCATGCTGTTTTACCGGAAACAACACAACGATTTCCGTCTTCTTTCGGGGTTGATTATGTAACATCAATATGGCAATTGACCGGTCAATTGCCGGAAACACCGCGTTTGGATCATGGCGGAGCACATCTTCGCAATCCGGCGGCGTTTTTATTATCGGGTAAAGCGGAACAATTTCGTAACTTTTGCCGCGGTGAAGGAAAAGGACTTTGTCAACAGCAACGCGAAGACGGAGCGTTTCCGTACAATGGAAAATATTTGAAGGGACATTGGGAAAATACGGCATCGGGACATTGCGGCAATGCCTTGTTTTATTTATTATACGATTATCGTGTTACCGGTGATAAGGAATTACTGAATGCGGCGGTGAAAGGACTTGAATTTGCGAACAAATATACGGTTCCGCGCGGTGCGCAGGTTTGGGAGTTGTCGCTTCATACGCCGGATATTATGGGTTCGTCGCGAATGTGTATGGCTAATGTTTGGGCATTTGAAGCAACCGGAGAGAAAAAATATCTTGACGCTGCGCGGCGTTGGGCGATTACCGGATTACCGTTTGTTTATTTATGGCAAAAGGATTCGATTAAAAACCGCGCCGAAGGTGCTACAGAAATTATTATGAAATATGCAACAACACCGGTTTTGGGCGCAACAGATTTCAAAGGAAACTGGATTGGTTTACCGGTTCAATGGTGTGGTCTTGATTTTGGTGAAGCCTTGTTTATGCTTGCGAGGCATGACAAAACTCTTGATTGGCGAAAGATTGCGGAGGGAATTTTGATTGTTGCGGAGCAGATGCAATATCCTGACGGACAATCAATTGGTTTACTGCCGGACTCGTTTAATTTGGAATATCAGCAACGAAATATCGCGGACATTAACCCGACGGTTCTGGTTATGCAACGCCGGTTACTTCAAGGTCAACTCGAAAGTATTGATATTGTGTTGAGCAAGGACGGCAAATTCCGTGTTGTTTCGCCGTTCAAAACTGTTATTGAAACAGATAATAACGGTAAACATATTGCAGTTATTGAAGCGGTTAATGGGATAACGTATCAAATAATCGTCAACGGTAACACTATTAAAACCGTAACTTCACAAGGAATTGACCGTATTGAATTAGACGAGACACTCATCAGTAACCATTGGCATCAATAAACCAAAGTCAATAACTATCCGCGAAAATAATCAAAAGGTAAGCGAGTAACTGTCTATTTTATCAACAGAGTCCGCAGATTACGTCGATGTTCGCAAATTATTTTAGAAAAGTTTATTGAATATAATTTCCGTGCTTTTCATTTGTTCTCTTTTTGAGTGTTACATTATTTTATCTGTTTCGTATTTTCCCAAAATAATCTGCGGACGATGGAAACTAATTCCGGCGATTGCTAACCTACAGTGGAACTGCTTCAAGCAGTTTCGGCGGATTCGGAACTAAACGGCGAATAATTTGTTCAAGCAATGTTTCAATACCTTGTCCGGTTGCCGCACTTACGGTTATTCTTTTTTCTGAAACGTTTTGTTTTTCCCAATTACCGGAGTTGTTTGAATCTATCAGATCAATTTTGTTATAACAAAGCACTATGTTTTTGATATTGGGTACAAGAGGTTGTTCGGTTTCGGGAACAGTCAAATCAATCACCCAAACCAGTAAATCGGCATGAGCAATGGATTGCCGCGAACGTTCGATTCCTTGTAGTTCCAATTCGAGTTGTGTTTCCCGAAAACCCGCTGTGTCATAAAATGTAACCGGAAATCCGTCCAACGCCGTTTGGTAAGAAACAACATCCCGCGTCGTTCCGGCAATAACATTCACAATACTCCGCTGAAAACCAAGAATTGTATTGAACAGACTGCTTTTTCCCGCATTACTTGCTCCGGCAAGTACAACCCGAAACGGATTAACAAGATGTTTTCCGATTTTTGCATTCTCTTTTAACCGGTTAAATCGTTGCTGTTTTAGTGTTTCGTTTTTAAGTTTTTCGATTTCAGCATATTCCCGATCTAAGGCTCCATTGTACTGATCGAGTAGAATTTGTGTAGTGTATTCGGTTGGAGCGAACGGAAGAAGCCGAAGTGCTAATTCGCGTTGTGTTTCGCCGCCGCAAAAAAATTCCTGCCACGAAACAGAACAGGCTCCGCTTTGAATTAGGGTTGATTCTATTGCCGAAACAACCATTTCACCGCCATGCGAATGAATTTCAATTTCGTTACGATTTGAGATATGAACAACAATTTCTTCGTATTGTCCGAGTATTTCCAGCCGGAAACGTCCGAACAACGGTTGATCGGTAACACGAAGTTCCTGACCCGCCCAATGCCGTTTCAAAATAGTCATTGCGCCGGAACCGTGTAACAGTATTGAGGCGACCGCACCGCGTCCTGACGGAGTAAGCCGAATAATTTTGGTGAACGTGTTGAAAATCAAGGAATGTTACGGTACTATTGTACGGTTGTCAAATGTTTGGCAGTGCGGCACGAACGCCGGAATCTATCAATATTCACAATAATAAACGGTTAAAATTATAATCAATGAATAAATATATGCAATTAGCATACGATGCCGCTCAAGAAGGTATGAATAAGAATTTAGGCGGTCCTTTTGGGGCGGTGGTTGTTCGGAATGGCGAGGTGATTGCGGTCGCCCACAATGAAGTGCTTGGTACAAACGATCCGACTGCCCATGCTGAAATTGTTGCGATTCGCAGGGCAACCGCAAAACTGGGACGTTTTAATATTTCTGATTGTGAGATTTACAGTACCTGTGAGCCATGCCCAATGTGTTTAGCGGCAATTCACTGGGCGGGAATTAAAAAACTCTATTTCGGAGCAGACCGGCATGATTCAACAATTGGAGGTTTCGATGACGAATTTATTTACCAATTAATGGAAGGAACTGCCAATAGTCCGCTGCTTCAACCGCAAATCATCGACAAAAAAAACTGCGCCGATCTCTTCAATATCTGGAACAAAAAACAAGACCGGACTATGTATTAAGAGTATTGAGAATGAGTAACTTTCACAACAAATATAAGGGGTTGAGTGCAAGCGAAAATGTCGCCCCTGATGCCAAAAGTTGAAATAATTTTTTACAATATTTTTGGATTGTTACCGAAATTGACATGGTTTGCAAGTATTGGTTTGTTTTCGATATTTTCAATCATTTCGTTTTACAAAGCGGTTTCTGGGGAAACCTCGTGTGGTTGTTTTGGAGCAGTAACAGTTAATCCATGGATCACAATGACCTTTGATTTGGTGATTACCGGATTGTTAATGATTTGTTTACCTAAAAACGATATTTTTTACAAAAAAATGTTTTGGCGGGAATTGGCGGGATTAAGACAAAAAGATAAAATAATTACCGTTCTCGTTATTTGGTTGGTTATTGCAAGTACGATTACTTATGCGATATTTTCGGTCAGCAAAACAGATTTTGGTCATCTTGGTGTTGAGTTTGTTGGTTTGGATGGTAAAAAAGTATTGTTATTAACACCGGAAAAATGGATTGGTAACGAATTTCCTTTGATACCGTATATTGAGAAATCGGATATTATTGAACATTTTAAAAATGGTTATTGGACGGTAATATTGTTCAGTCATAGTTGTGAAAAATGTAAAAAAACTTTAACGGAATTTATTGAGCGAAAAACTCCCAACATTTTGTGTATTGAAATTCCGCCGTATGGAGAACCTATTAAAGATTTGGAATACGTAAAACTTAACGAAACTCAAAAATGGTTTGCCGATACTCCAGTGGTCATGAAAATAAACAATTTGATTGTTGAAAGAATTGTCAAAGAATAAATGTATGTCAGAATTGTTACCTCAAAACCAACACGAGACCTTTCAAATGGTTTGGACAAAACGATTATTTGTTTTGTCATTGGTATTGCTTGGAATAGTTTTTTCATTGCAAGGGATAGAAATTATCGAATTTCTTGGTTAAAATAGTAACATTATGTTATTATAAGGAAATTTCATTTACTGTTTGAGTTTATTATGAAGAATTCGCGAAAATTCCATTGGGTTGGTTATTTAACATGGTTTATTCTTTTGATTTTCCTTATTGCGCAATCTTTCATTTTGGCAAATAACAAAGAAAGTCAATTTACGAAATTTGAATCGTTTAAAGAATTAGATTCTGTAAAACAACGCTTATTATTAAAGCAGGTATTTGAACAATACCTTACTTTTTCGCATAATCTAAGTTACAAAATAGAGGTAATATCTGAATTTCGAAAGTATTCGTCAGATAGTGCAGGCGAATTAATTGAATCACCAACTCGAAAAACTTTTTCTTATAAAGTTTTTCAAAACAAATTTAAACTTGATATCGAATATTTCAGTTCAGATAATAAAATAACAGAAATTAGTTCCGTTTTTTATGATCGCGATGAAGGTGAAGGACGTAGTGTTTCTCAATTAGCGGGTCAATTGGAGAATAACTATTTTGGTCGAATTGATACAATTCAAAATCCAATCGTTGTTGGCAATGACTACCAACATTGGCTTAATGATACATTTCACGATGAAACACTAAATCCTTTTGTTGATAAAAATTCCTATTTATTTCCATGGTTATTAAATAATCAAGATCAGTGGCAAATTACATTACTTCATGAGCAAAGGTCTATTCAAATTCATGTTCCCTATAAACCTAATTTTGAATTGGATACGATTGATGGAATGAGAAAATTAATACTTGATCCAGAAAAGGGTTTTATGCCCATTGAGGGTGAATCTCGTTGGAATGGTTCATTTAAAAATGGAATAAAAATTTATAGAGAAGAAAAGTTTGAAGTAAAAGAAAGTAATTTGATAGATAATGTTTGGATGCCGCTTGTTTTGATTGAAAGTACCCATTCATCATCTGCACCGGAACAGATTTGTGTATCAAAAATAAAAATTATAGAGATAGAACATGGTCAACTCATAGACGAGGATATGGCATTTAAGTTTCCCAAAGATACACGTGTAACGGATGCGATCAAGGGAATTTTTTATAAAACCGACGTCAACGGTGAACCGGTTGAATCAACGATTCAACCGCTTTACGGACTTGATCCGTCTCAAGTGAAATTACCGGAACCGCCGAAACGGAAAATCAATGTTGTTTTTATTGTTACCGGTATTTTGTTGATTGTTACGGCATTATACATACATTTCAAAAAACGTAGGACTTTGAATTGATTTATTTTTGTATAAAATAATAAACCAAAAGAGTTATTGCCATTCTTACCTTTGACACAATTAATTGTCAACGATATGCCGAATGTCGATGAAGACAAAACAATAATTATGACAGAATATCTCCTTCAAAACCAACACGAGACCTTTCAAATGGTTTGGGCAAAACGATTTTTTGTTTTGTCATTGGTATTGCTTGGAATAGTTTTTTCATTGCAAGGTGTAGGAATTATCGAATTTCCTGTAACTTCTACAGAATCGCAAAAGAAAAAAGTAAAACCGGTTCGAGTAGGAGGTTTGTTGTGTCAGGAACCGGTTTGGGATTTCGGCTTGGTTGATTCGGTTAAAAATTCAAGACTTTCACATGAATTTATATTGGTTAACGAATCCAAAGAAACTGTAACAATTCAAAAAATACATTCGACTTGCGGCTGTATGGTTGCGGAAGATTTTGATAAAGAATTGGCTCCGGGTAAAAGTACAAAAATTAAAGTTAATGTTCAACTTCCGCCCACACCGCAATTGTTTCATAAAAACCTGGCAGTACAAACCAATAACGGTATTGTACCGCTTGATGTGGTTGGTAGTATTGAAGTAAATAATAATTTGTACAGTATTCCTGCAAAAGTCAATTTCGGGATTGTGAGATCGGGTGAAACCAAAGAGCGAATGGCACTGATTTTCCGTTACGATTCATCATCAATTTTGAATGTCCGAATAAAAAACAATTGCAAAAATATCAAGTGTAATATCAATAAAATAGATGACAAGACAATAGGTGTGAAATTTTCATTAACGTCTGTTTCGTTGTTGTCAGGCACTTTTGAAGAACATGTTATGATAGAAGAACCTTACGATAGTTTACAACCTCCGCTAATTATCCCCATTTTTGCTTTTGTAGAAGAGGGTGAGTTGAAAAATTAGGATGTTTTGATGGATAGTCCATCAATTCCATATTAAGTAGTTTTACATGAAAGGGTAGTATAATGAAACGAGATAGAGAGTTATCTTGGTTTTTTGTTGTTGTATTTTTTGTTACAGTGTTAAATTACACTGTTTACTGTTTTGCGCAGGGAGGTAACCTAAACAACAGAAAATGTGTTACGATGATAAGTCCCGGTCAGTGTCAATCAGCTGGTGGAAGCCTTTGCCTTTCCACGTCAGGATGTTCTGGAAGTTGTCAAGCGTGCGATTCTTCGGTTGCAATACCAAACAAAACTTGCATTACCGATGAAGGCAGTACTTGTTCAATGACAGGCGAAGCTGCAACATTTTGTCCCTCATCAAATTTTTATAAAGGATCATGTGGTATTGCGGCTGGAATATGTAATTGTAAGAATATGACATGGTCTGGATACTGTAATCCCAACTATGGATATTTTCCGTGCAACTGATTCAACTCATTTATTTGTGAGTGAATGTAATGCATTGATCTGATTTTCACATGCAATTACTGAAATATATTTATTGCTTTTGAAAATTTGGTTTTCATTTTTGAGTAAGATTATAGAATTTGTTTGATTTTACGTAAAGGGCGCACGGCGGTACGCCCCTACAGAAACCAAATTTTAAAGTCTTCTTATACATAGGTTTTTCATTTATCGTCTTTGGATTGTAATATCGGGGCGACAATTGTTTTTGTAACTATATTGCAAGCATAGACAAAATGCGTAGTATTTTGTCTCAACCTCTTGAATAAACAATGAAACGATTATATTTCATCAATGACAACATCATTCAGAAACATTTTATCTGCTTTGTTATTATGCAGTTATTTTCTGTTGTTATTTTTGCCAATGACACTCTATTGAAATCGACGAATAAATTTGACGAGTTTTTTATTTTATCTCCTCAAGAGCAAAAACGAACATTAAAAAAGTCTTTTGAAACAAGATTAAAACACATGCAAAACATTTATTATTGCATGGAAGTGTGTTATTATGACGGGAAATCTGGTAATGAATCTACCGTTCCTTTTAAGACTCAATACCGACATTGGCAACTGAAAAAAGCATACCGTATGGATGTCGAACAAATACACCTTTCAGACCAAACATCAACTCATTGGTCGAGAGCAATTTTTGATCCAGAAGCGGGAGAAATTCGAAGTACATTTAAATCCGATAAAACCTCGGATAGGGTGTTTGGACGTATCGACACATCAATAGACCCTCTTGTCTGGTCAAACCGTTATCGTTGCTGGCTTAACAAAGATATTCTACTTGGAGATGTTCTTGATGATAATTCGTTTATATTTTCACACGCATTGAGTCAAGAAGATAATTGGGACATTGCGCCATTTGAAAATAAGACAATACGACTTGTGCTAAATTATAAAAATCAATCAGTAGTAAATTGTTCGGGAAAAAGAACTCTTATTCTTGACACAGATAAAGATTTTCTCCCTATTAACGGTTACTCGAGGTGGGATGGTTTTATGGCATCTGGAGACGAATGGTGGTGGGAAGAAAATTTTAATGTTGAAAAAAACGCGGAAATAAATGGTATCTGGATGCCAATGCAAATATTGGAAAATATAGAACGTTCTGATAATCCCAATTTTTTGGCAGTAGACAAAATCACTGTTAGTGAAATAGAGATTGGAAATGTAGTGGAATCTGATGTGTTCCTCCCATTTCATGAAGGCACGGAAGTAACGGATGCAATCAAAGGTGTTTCGTATAAAACGGACACAAACGGTGAACCGATTGACTCAACGATTGAACCGCTTTACGGACTTGATCCGTCTCAAGTGAAATTACCCGAACCACCGAAACGGAAAATTAATATTATTCTTATTGTTTCCGGTATTTTGTTGATTGTTACGGCATTATACATACTTTTTAAGAAACGTAGGACTTTGAATTGATTGATAAAGTTACACACAATGCGGTTCAAATATGTTTCAATTTTGATCGTTTTT
>JAITBS010000199.1 GCA_031283515.1 Planctomycetaceae bacterium | reverse complement strand
GAAAATGGCGCATTCTCATGTAAAAATGGCGCATTCACATGTGAAAATGGCGCATTCTCATGTAAAAATGGCGCATTCTCATGTAAAAATGGCGCATTCTCATATGAAAATGGCGCATTCTCATGTAAAAATGGCGCATTTTCATATAAAAATGGCGCATTTTCATGTAAAAATGGCGCATTTTCATATGAGGATGCGCCATTTTCATGTGAAAATGGCGCAGGTTAGTTAATAGTTGCGCAAGCGGAGGTAGCCAACGTTTCGCCGAAACGTTGGTCGGCGATAGCCGACTTGACGGACGGAAAATTAAAAACCAACCGTTGCGACCTTTCGGCGAAAGGTCGCCTACCTGTTAATTGCCGCCTGTTAATTGCCTACCTTGTAATTGCCAACCTTGTAATTGCCAACTGTAAACAAATTCAAAAATAATTCCGCTGATGTATTACAAAAAAATAATCTATCAGTGGAAACGGATATATTATGGTTTTTAGAAGTTTCCTTTGGGATTTTCTTTTCTTTCTCTTTCATTGGTGTTGATAATACCAACGATATTTCTTTTTCCTGTCCTTGACGTAAGAGTCGGAAAGTTGCAGTTTCTCCGGCATATCGGGACTGGAGATTCATCATCACTTGCAACGCCGAATAAACAAGGATTCCATCAATCGCAACAATTCGGTCACCGTTTTTTATTCCGGCTTGATCGGCAGGTGAATCCGGTTGAACCGTGTCGATAACCGGTTCTCCAATAAAAATACGGTTTTCCTTAAATTGGATTCCGGTAAACCCCAATTTCAAATCATTGCCGTTTTTGAGTTGTTCGAGCACGGTTTTTTGCTGAATATCCTCAAACGGAATCGCCATCCCAACACCCGCATCATACATTTCCACTCCAGCAGTTAATTCATTGGACATCATGGAAAGCGGAACCAAAAGTCCAAGCAATTTTCCTTGCCGGTCAATTAACAAACCGCCATAATTGTTCGGACTAACCGCCGCATCGGTTTGCAAGGCTTTACCCCATATCCGATTTTTACCGCTAAGAATTCCGACAGCAATATTGGGTTCCTCACGCGACAACGAAACACCAACCGCAATACATAATTCACCAATCAACATCGAATCTTTGGTTCGGATTTCCGGCGGTGTTGCAAAAATAGTGTCGAGAAAACCGTCGCTCAAGTCTTCAACCTTCAAAAGCGTCAACATCCGGTTCAAGTCAGTAGCAACTTTTCGGGCAACTTTTTTCGTACCGTCGGAAAATTGGAGCAAAATAGATGTCGGCTCGTGCAAAAAATGGAACGCACTGGTAAGAACAAAACCTTGCCGATCCAAAAGAAAACCACTACCGGCTCCTTCGTTGACTAATTCCTCGCCGGTTTTTTCATGACCGCCAATCGTGTCAATACGAACCAAAAACGGCGAAACCAAATGAACCGCCTGACGTATCGGCAACGAATCAGCCTCGCCAAAACAGAATGTAGGTAAGGAAATCAGCAGGTAAACAAAAAATAATTTATACATAGTCTTGCTTCAGATACCAATATAAAACAATATCGGAATTCACGGAAAAACACAAAATCTGCCGTCATTACGGATCGTTGTGACTGCGGGTTTATTGTCTAAAACGCAATGCCCATCAAAATCTAACCCCAATCTTTTTACTATTTTATGCAGATTTTTTGCAATTGTACAGATACGGATTCATTGTTGGGTCGTTATACATTTTGAATTGATGATAGACTTTCAAAATTTTATAACCGGAAAAAATATCATCGAGAAGTTCGGTAAGAGATTGAGAGAGATCGGCGCGTTGCTGAAAACAACGCTCTAAACGTTGTGAAACGAGTTGTTGGTGTCCCAAACCAACATCGTTTCGCTGAAGCTGTTCCTGCAAATGGAAAATACGAAGCGACATAATCGATAACCGATCAATCACACTGCCGGGTGTTTCCGTGTTGATACGGGCATCCGGTTTCGGAATAAGACGGATTTCGTTAAGTTGTTCAATGATTGCAGCGTCAATTCGTTCAATACCGTCATTCCGTTTCTGATTAAGTTGGTCGATATTGCGTTTGACTTGCGCAATCTTCGAATCACTCATGTCAGGACTACGGGCAATATCTTCCTCATGCCAAAGATCAAAATTAAAACGGTGTTGCTCCAAAACAACCGTGAAAAAATGATTCTCCGGCTTGAGAACAACAAATTTCCGGTCATGCCAATATTCAACAGCATTAAATTGAAGAGTGGTCAATTGGTTTATGTTAATCATCGGATTTATGGGAGATTAAATATGTTCGTTCTGTTTATGAGGAAGGTGATCAAAAACCGGTTAGGCAACTTTTCGTATTTTCAATGGGTTGTTTTCTTTAATATCCTGAATCGATAACGAAGAATCCAATGAGAGAATTTTGGTGAGCATTTCATCGCACATATTACAAACGGATTCGGTATCAATTGCGTCCATTAAGGTTCGCGGAGCCCGATGCGGACGAATCCGGCGGGAACCTTCCAGAGTTTGCTTTTGAATGGAACGGTTTGACCTACCGTAGGGACCGTTGCGTTTGGCAGGCATGGGACCGTAAAGACCAAGACAAGGTGTTCCCACTGCAGCGGCAATATGTAACGGTCCCGTATCGGAACCAATAAAAATTGTTGCCAAACGTGAGAGCGATGCGAGTTCACCCAATGTCGTTTGCGGAGCCATAAACGCAGCACCATTGGCGGCTTGAACAACTGTTTCCGCTATTTTCTGTTCTTTATCTCCTGCCCAGACTACCAGTGAAGGAAGATTCCATTGCGTGAGTAAATACTGAGCGACTTCGGCGTAACGCTCTTCGCGCCAACGTTTTGATTCCCAACCGGCACCGACATTCAGGATGGCGAAATGACCATGTAATCCGTTGTAATTCAGGAAATGGTGTGCGGAACGGCGATCCATTTCGCATTCCGGCAAGTCGAAATCAATACTGCTGCCGTAAATTCCAAATGGTTCCAGTAAACTCATGTTACGGTCAATAATGTGTTCGGCGTCAGGAGTGATTCGGCAATTATTGAACCATTGACTTCCTTCACGTCCGTCGATTCCGCCGAAACCAATCCGATAGGCGGCTCCCGAAAGCCATGCCGCAAACGAACTCTTGAAAAGTCCCTGAACATCAATAGTTACATCAGGAGCAAACATTTGAAGACGTTTCCGCAGAAAAACAACTTCCGACCATGATTTGATCCAGTTTTTCTTAACAATGATCAAACGGTCTAATGCCCAATGTCCGAGTAAAAGTTTTGACATTTTTTCCTCAATCAGCCAAGCAATTTCGGCGTGAGGAAACCGTGTTCGAAGAGCAATCAGAACCGGTAACGTATGAACAACATCACCAATCGCGCTAAAACGAACAATTAAAATACGTCTGGGACGCGATAAGATGTTATCCGAAAAATAAGATGCCTTTCGAAAAAACATTAAATTCTCAATAAATAAAAGTAATAATGATAAAAAGACCTGTTTTACTTTTGAGGTTCAACCGGAGTGTATTTTAACGAAATTACCGGAAACAATGCAAGAGCAAAAAATTACAACAGGTTATCTGAGGCGGTGATGCGGGAAAAAGTTTTACGGCGGTATTACACCGTAATAACCGCGCCGCCGCTGCAACACAAGGAGTGACGGCAAAATAAAACACTTCTCACCGAAGCACAATGACAAACTCAAGAAAGAAACCATAAAGGTTTAAGTCTTAGAAAATATCGAGTCGGAAGTGATTTCCTGAATGATAACGGCGTGAAGACGGATAGAAATTGATCCAATCTTTGTTATAGGCAGGAACTTGCATTTCTGCCGGATAACGTTGGTGCATATTCTGGGAACTGCGAAAATATTCCGGCGAATAATAATTATGCGGATAATAGACGTAAGGATAATAATAAAACCGTTGCCAATCCTGAACATTGTAGGTTTGTGCCCACTGTTGCCCATAACCTTGCTGTGCCAAAGCATTGGACGGAGAAAAAGCCCAACACAAAGCACTCACACAAAGTGCAATCAAAAGTATTTGACGATACATTATCAAACCCTTCAAATTTTCTAGTGAATGGAAAACGGAAAAAATATTGGAACTCTTTTGTTATCGTCAAACGAATGAAAGTAACTTGAGAAAATTAACTTGAGCAAAAAGGATACTTACTGAACCGCAACTTATCATTTTTATCGGATAAGAAAACATTTTGGTAATATATCAGTGGAATCTTCGCCAACTTGTTGACCAATGGAACTCAAAAAGGTAGTCAACGGTAAACCTATCCAAAAAAATTCAACTGATATTACAAATTGAGAAAAATCAGAGAGTTTCGGAATTTTTGGGAAATAATCGGTTACAAGCGGAATTATTATCGTTTGGATAGTAAGTCGCTTACGACTCGCTCCACTTTCAACAATCAACTTCACAAAAAGGTCGGTGAAAACTTTTCGATGAAACATCATCTTATAAATTGTGCGTGAATTGCTATGATTTTTTTGATTTACAGAATATTGGTATCACGCAACATGTAAATATGAATATCGTCACCGGATTTCGGCGGAACATCCGGTGTTTTCTGATCGGTAACATGATGGTTTTCGGTTGTGTTTTGTGTTTTGTTGCAATATCCGTAACCACGCCCAACTCCGTGATCATCTTTGCCGTTTGTCCCGACACTGTAAAGCAGATAATCCGCATTCTGTTTTTGCAACGATTTTTTATTGTTTGCCGTGTTGTCGGGGTTCACTTCCGGTTGTAAATCCAGACGGTAACGAAACGGTTCATTGTCCGTATAAGGATCAACCGGAATAATTTCAATGTATTTTCCTGCAAGTTCCATAAGCGACACCGGATAGTTCCCGTGATCATGCCGGTAAAATTCAAGTGCAAACGCAATATCAAGTAAACGTTTTGATGTTTCTATATTATATCGTCCTGAAATGAGACGTCTCGGATCACTAATTAATTGTCCTACAACTTCACCTATTATTGCGGGTATTGCTTGATACATGCCTTTTCTCAAAAACAAAATTAACAATTCATAGACCGTGCCCGGTGGAAACTGCCTATTTTTCGTTTCATATTGTTCCTCAAATGTTGTTAATTGTGTTTTTGAAAATCCGTTGCCAAGCAGTTCTTCAAAATAATCAAAATCTGCCTGTTGTTTGGCAAACACTGGTGTCCAGCCAAAATATCTGAACGTTAATATAGAGTATTCCGTTATCTTATAATTAAGTGATTTTGAAATCTTCTCATTATTCTCCTTATTTGAAACAATAGTATCAAAATTCATACGCAAATTAGCAATATTGTAAAGTAAATCAATACTTTGCATACGGGCAACAAATATCAAATCATCAAAATCCGGCATGGTACGAAATTGTTGTAACTCATGTTGCAGTTGTTCGAGTTGTCGTTTGGTCATATTACCAAAACGAATAAGATCGAGTACGGCATAGTTTCCTGTTCCGAATATTGCACCTGCAAAGGTAAATCTTAAATCCGTACTAAGATAACGCATCTGCATATCAGCCAGTTTTATAATTGTCATCACGTCATATTTTGCTTTGTCAAAATCACCAACACCAAGACTGTACATAATTCTTATTCGTAATTCTTGAACAATATCACGATGAAACGAATATTCATAACATGAGAAGAATGAGATCGGAGTCTTATCGGATAACGTTAGCATTGGCGCATAATAAACCGGAAACCGAACAGCCTTACCAAATTCATCAAGAGCCTTACCGTTTGTTTCGAGCCAATGAATCACTTCGGTTACCGGTGCATCGCCAATCATTGTGTTTGTATTCCATATTTTTTCGTACAACAAATTTTTCATGTTACGAACCCGTTCACTGGGATTTAAAGTTTTCTGATCAATTTCAAGTTCCGGCGTATTCTCTTTATCCGAATAATCCTTTTTTTCGTCCGAATGATCTTTGTCAATATCTTCAAAATATTTGATAAAATAATTAGTAAACGATTGATACGTAACAGATGGTTCGACATTATTGATTTCGAGTTGCTTAATTAACGCATCGGAAATATTTTTTTGTGATTCCAAATCACCTTCGTTGTCAAGCAAATGTTCAATGCCGAACTGTTCAATAACGTATCGAAAACCATTTTCTTCGGGTTTCTTTTTCGGGACAAAACGTTCTTCAATTGCTCCGATTACATCAATTTCAAGACCATCGGAGGTGAGCGGTTTGGTAACGTGAGTTGTTTTTTCTGAAATACTCGTTACCGGCACATAATAGCGCATCACAAATAAAATCAGAACAATATAAATCAGATAGATACTTCCGGCAACAAAGAGCATTTGAAGTGCTTTCCATGTTCGCGGCTTCGGACGACCAAATTTCCATGCGAGTAATTTGTCGGTGAGAATAAAACTGCCTATAAGAATAATCAAAGCAATCAACAACGGAATATTTTGAAACATAAATAATGTTTCAACGCCAAACCATAGCACGGCATTCATGATATTTATTGGTATTGCCCACCACCAATGTTTCCGCCAAAAACTTTGTTTCGGTGTTTGTGTTTCGATTACATTTTTTTGATTTGATTCATCGTTCATATTTGTTGCCTCTTCAATCTATCCGATCTCTTCAAAATACCGAATGATTATTTTGTTTCCTAATATCCTTTACGGCGAATCAATTTCAAAGGAATAATCGCCGCTGCCGAGAATCTCTTTACCGTAACGGGCTTTTGTATTAACCGGCACGGAAATAGTTAATTTGATTTTCGTACCGTTTCGTTTCCAATGGACGGAAATGAAACCATACGGTGAATTGTGTTCCGCATTCACCCAATCAAGATCAACAGGATATTCCGGCTTAATCGTAAAATTCTTGAAAGCACACGATGCATTTTTCATAATAAGATGATCAATATCTTCTTTCATAATAAGAGGATCAATATCTTCCACTGCATCATCCGGTATATCAGGAATATTTTGAATACCGCCAAGCGTTTGATAAAACCATGTCGAAATATCTCCGAACATAATATGGTTACGGGAAGAACCGTCGCCCCAATCTTCCCAAAGTGTGGTCGCGCCGCGTTCAAACCAACTGCCATAACCCGGATAATCTTTTTGATTCAAAATCTTCATCGCCAAATCTGTCCGACCATACTGTGAAAGCGTATGGAATAACGATTTCGCCCCCAAAATTCCAACATCAAGATGATTGTCGGCTTTGGTAACTGCTTCAACAAGTTTTTGAAACGCAAGTTTAACCGGAATCAAATCATTGGGATTCATCGTTGAAAAGTTAACCGGATCCATAATAAGATGATAATATAACGGAAAACTTTGTGCCGTTTGAGAAGCATTCGCGATAGTTCCGTCCGGTTTGAAAAATTCTTTGAGATAATCGTTGCGGATTTTTTCGGATAAAAGACGATATTCTTCCGCGTCTTCTTTTTTGTCAAGAATCATTGCAGCCCGCGAAACAATTTTTGCATCAATAAAATAATACACACTGGAAGTAACAACAGCATCGGTTTTCGTTTTGGCGTAACACCAATCACTGAGACCATGATAAACCAATCCGTTTGGTTTCTTACGGTTGGTCAGATAATCAACATATTTTTTCATACCGTTGTAAGATTGTTCAAGAATCCGCTTGTCGCCTTTATATTCGTACAATATCCATGGAATCAAAACAATCGCAGAATCCCATGCAGGACCATTACCCCAAGCATATCCCCAGCCGCTGGTCGGAACAATACCGGGTAAATTACCGTTGTCCTGTTGTTCGTCGAGCAAATCGTTAATCCATTTTTCGTAACCCGCTGTATTATCCCAATTATATTGAGCTTGTTCGGCAGCAAGTTGTGCGTCGCCGGTCCAGCCGTTCTTTTCCCGATGCGGACAATCGGTCGGCACTCCATTGACAAAATTGGAACGATAAGACCAAAGTGTTGCCTGCTGAATTTTGTTGAACAGTTCATTGGAACATTCAAATCTGCCAGCCGTACGAAAATCAGTGTGAACAACACATCCCGTAATCCAATCAGGATTCGGTTTATCATGAAGACCGGTAATTTCAACATATTGGAAACCGTGATACATAAATCGCGGTTCGTAGGTTAATTCGTTTAAACCATTAGAATCAGTTGTTCGACATAAAAATAAGTCGGTTTGAAACATTGCGTCAAAATGAAATGCTGACGGCATTGATGTACCAAAAATGAAAGCATCAAACGGAACATGATGCCGAAAATGTTCGTTAATCGGTTTCATTTCGATAGTTCCATCATTGGCAAGCCGTTCACCGTAACGAAAACTGACGATGTTTCCATGTTGTTGACGTGAAGCGTTATCCAAGTCAATTATTGATGAAACAGGTGTTTGCTGTCCCTTTATTCGTAACCGCATCCAACCGGCAAAATTTTGTCCAAAATCAACAACATAAACATTCGGTTTCGGTTCAGTAATTGCAACAGGTTTCAGTTCTTGAGTGATCACTGTCGGCGGTAACGCCTCCGCAACAAGTTTTCCTTTGGGTGCATCCACAACAATTGCGTTACAACCAAGTTCATCCCGCTGCAAACTTCCGGTAGAAACTTCTCCTTGACGAATACAATCAAAAACAATGGGACTATTAATTTGTTCCCATGTTTCATCACTTACAATATAATTTTTACTGCCGTCATCATATTCCAATTCTAATTGTGCCAAAAATCTTGGAACGTCCCGCCAAGGAGCATTATCAAAATTCCAAACCGCAACACTTCGTACATCATACCAACCGTGTCCTAATAAAACCGTAACAAATTTAGGATGTACGTCTTTTGAAAATTGTTCGGTTAAATCATAAGTGGAATACATAATACGTTTGTCATATCGGGTTTGTACCGGATCAAGAACTTTGTTCCCGATTTTTTTCCAATCAAGATAAACTTCATAAAAACCAAGTCCGGTAATATGAAGAGTTACGTGTTTGATTTTTTTGTTACTGTGAGAGAGGTTCAAACTTTTTTGAAACGCCGGACTCGCTGTTTCTGTACGGCGTTCGATTTTTCCCCAAGGTTCACAATCAACAGAACCAACTTCAACAGCAGAACGCCATTTTTCGTTTTGAAAATCAATCTTACTGTTCCAACCTTCCGCCGGTTCGGAAGAAGACAACCACGTTGAATTTGTTACAACTTTGTCCAGTCGGAGAAGTAATCCGGTTGGTCCTTTACTTTTATTAGAAACTTCAACTCCGATAACATTTTTACCGTTTTGAAGATATTTTGTAACATCAATAAAACGTACCCATTTCCAATCGTTGAAGTGACCCCATGTTTGTGTTACATGTTTACCGTTGATAAAAACTTTATATTCATCATCAGCAGTCATCGCAAGAATTTTGTTGTCTTGAGATTGATATTCGAATACGGTACGAAAAAAACTTTTTCCTTGCGGAGCAACACTCAAATCAGTTGCGTTGCCGCACCAAATCCATTGGGCGTCTTCGAAAGAATAATCCGGTCGAAACTTCTTATCAGCAGCAATCCATTGGGCTTTCCAATCTTCAGATCGCATCACGCCCATCATCCATGAAGAGGAATCACTCCATGCGTTACAAGAAATATTGTACCAAACATTGACTTTCCAATAACACCGTTGCGAAGTTTGTAACGAATTTCCGGCATACTCAATATTTAACGATTGATCCGACTCGATTTTACCGGAATCCCAAAGATCGCCTTTGTTTTCCGCTAACATTTCAGGCGACGATGCAACAAGAATTCGGTATGCCGTTTGAACAACATTTTTCAACATTTTGTCGGTTGCTTTTGATTTCCATGAAAGTCGCGGATTGGGCGTATCAATACCGACCGGAGCTGTCATGTATTCAACCGTTAAATCATAAGGTTCCACCTGAGCACTAAGCGGAGTAACAATAAAAATAAAGAAATACAAAAATAACGGCAACAAAATGGAAAATTTCATAAGTTTATTCCTGTTTAATAGTTAATTGTACCTTGCTAAAAGTACCGAAATCATATCTTTTCAGCGGGATTTTTGTGTTTCGATATTAACTCTGTTAGGGGACGAAATTATCGAAACACATTTGTAGCAGAACGCATTTCCGGTGATATTTTTCGTGTCCTCAACAATACACGAACAACAACACCGGATTCGCATGTTCTGTTACACAAAATGACAGAATGATTATCGCAATCGTCTGTTTTATTAACGTAAATTATATCAATCTGAATATTTGTAATTATTCAGTGAAATTATTGAAACAATTCAGTGTTTTTCTATTATTTTATTTACCGTCTATTTTTGTTGTTTGATCGAAAACGGGGCGATTTTTTGAGGGGTGTCTCGATAGGTTTGTGAGATGTTTCGAGAAATGTAACTTTTCCCGTTTCAATATCATAGATCGCTCCAACAATAATGATTTCGCCGTTTTTAACTGCGTCGGACAAAATTTTACTGTTTGTTTTCAATGCTTCGATTTGCAAAAAGACATTGTTTTGACAGGTTGATTCGATAATATCTTTTCCGGTTTTTCCTGTAACAAGTTGAGTTTGTCTGACAGCCGGATTGATTTTTTGAACCAGATATTCGATATGACCTTCGTGTCCGCCGTCGGTACAAGCGGCAGTAACAGCTCCGCATTTTGTGTGACCGAGAACAACCACCAAAGGAGTTCCGGCGTGGGCAACACCGTATTCAATAGAACCGAGTTGGGCAGAACCGCTCACATTGCCCGCAGCCTGAACCGAAAAAATATCGCCTATTCCGCGATCAAAAATCACCGTAAGCGGAACACGCGAATCACTGCACGCAAGTATTGTAACAAACGGATGTTGACCATGTTCCGCTGTTTCTTTGACTTGCTCTAAATTGAAATGAGGATGCTGCGGAGTTCCCGCAACAAAACGGGCATTGCCTTCTTGTAACAGTTTAACCGCTTCAGCCGGTAACAGTGCCGGAACATGTTGGTGTTCCGCTCCGAAAATCGCAGCAATGTTAAACAGTGTAACTAACTGTAAAAATAAAACAGTTAAAATTATCGTTTTTGTTTTCATAAAATTGAGTTAAAGTAAAGGTTAAAGTAAGGGTGAAAGTAAAAAAATAAACTAAATAAAATGCCATAATATTTAAAACATTATTTTATAACATTTTACAATATTGGTATTTTATTGATTGTTTTGGGTTCCGGTTTAATTTTGATGTTGTCCGGCAATTTTTTGAGCAAGATGTAATCGTGCGCGGCGGCTGTACAATTTTTCTTCGCGAATCTTTGCCAGTTCCGATGTATTGGATGGACGGGCAAGAGCGTTGGCTAATTGTTCTTTTGCTCTTGTAACATCAAGGTCTTTCGACGGCATTGCGTGCATGGAAAGCAGCGCAACAGTGTTATCAAGAATTTCTACAAAACCGCCTTCGACATAATAACTTGTCAACTGATTATCTGTTCCGGTAATACGCAGTTCACCGGCTCCAAGTCTGGCAACCAACGGCGTATGTCCCGACAACACTCCGTATTCACCATCAATCAACGGCAAAACAACAAAGGTTGCATTCATATCTAAAACAGTCTTTTCAGGAGTTACAACTAAACATTTCATAGTAATTAAAATGATTAAAAAAGGGTTATTATCGTAATATTATAATAATACACGATAAACAGGATTATTTTAACGAAACAAGTTCCAAACCGTTAATTTGTTCAAAATATTTTCGGTTAAATGTTACAATCGGCATATTATTAACAATCGAAGTCGCGGCAATAAATAAATCGGAATTTTCAATTTAGCGGTGATTTTTTCGTAACTTTTTTGATAAATCCGCTGCAACTCAAGCGACTCGTTCATCAAAAGGAAATAAAAGGACTCCCTTTAGAAAAAATCGCTAAAATTCCCGATTCGTTTCACTAATTCAAAGACATCATTATATTCAGGTGAATTTAATATTGCCTTTAATATTGCCATCGTTTGCCTCTTTCATAATAATCATAACGTTTTTATTCACAGCAATTCATTAACGCAATCGATATTTTATGTAACATCGTTCCTTTTCGCTGTCATAAATAACAGTAATTCCTCGACTTGCACCATTGGATGTCATGTAAAAATAACCTTTTGACACAGAACGAACACAAGCATTTTCCGTCAATCCGGTAGGATCTATTTTACATGCCCAGTCAGAACATTCTAGATGTTCAGGTTTTAATCGACCAATATATCTGGTGATAGTAAGCGGTTTCTTTGTTGTGTATTCTCTTTTTTCTTTCATATTAAAATCATTGTCATAACAAATAAAAAAAACTTCTGTATTCTCAATATTTGCTATTTCCCATTTTTTCTTTTCACTATATTTCAGAAAAGAATCTTTGGGCAGATTAAATTCGCAAATTCTTACAATTGAATTCTCAAAGAAACAATAATCGGATGCGTCTTGAGGATAATAACTCGGCACTGAAATATGTTCTCCAGAAGCTTTGTAATATAGTGCATGATGGAAAAAAATAAAACTACAACTTCCAAAAGTCACTAAAAACAATATCCAACAACCTAATTGTATTTTTATCGAATGTTTATTTTCCGATGTCTTCATGGTATTTTAAAACCAACATCATGTAACGTAATATTGACGTATGTATAACCCATCATTGCAAAAAATTGAATTAATTGGTTAAAACAATGTAATCATGGATATCAAA
>JAITBS010000116.1 GCA_031283515.1 Planctomycetaceae bacterium | reverse complement strand
ATCGACCTGCGGACTCGTACAACGAACAGTTCTCTGTCTGAAAGACAGAATTTTAAAAATCGAAGGTGTAATTCAGATCGTTCAGTTTCGTCTTTCAGACGATGTTGAGGCGAGATGTTGACCGTAGGTCGCGCTTCGCTTGACCTACGGTTATGAAAATACCACCCTTTCAGGGTGAAGACCCCCAAACAGAAATTCCACTGATAGATTACGATAATGAGTCATTTTCCAGTTGGAAATGCGCCATTTTCATATGAAAATGCGCCATTTTTACATGAGAATGCGCCATTTTTACATGAGAATGCGCCATTTTCATATGAGAATGCGCCATTTTCACATGAGAATGCGCCATTTTCATATGAGAATGCGCCATTTTTACATGAGAATGCGCCATTTTCACATGTGAATGCGCCATTTTTACATGAGAATGCGCCATTTTCACATGAGAATGCGCCATTTTCACATGAGAATGCGCCATTTTCACCTGAGAATGCGCCATTTTCACCTGAGAATGCGCCATTTTCACCTGAAAATGCGTCATTTTCACCTGAGAATGCAGTCGGTTTTAGTTAATAGTTATGAGTGAATAGTGAATAGTGTCGCAAGCGTCCTAATTTACCCAAACGGTAGTATTCCGCTTGCGCAACTATTCACTATTCACTATCAACTATTAACTAACCTGCGCCATTTTCGCCTGAGAATGCGGCAGAATAGTTACACCCCCTTTCAAGATCGCCTATTATTAAAGAAACGCCGCCTACTATCGAATAAGATCACGGCTGAATTGATACCCCAAATCGATACGGCATGGGAATACTTCTGGAAAGAGCCGTGTTTACAATCCACACATTATGAATCATTTGATTGCAGTCGTTTTTTTATCCAGTTCAATGCTTCGTCATGGTTACAAAAGAAGCCGTCAAGTTGGTGTTCATAGGCTTCATGAAGTAATTTGCCCATTTTCGGTCCCGGAGGAACACCCAGTGATAATAAATCACGTCCTTGTAAAATTGGAATTGGTTTTTTGTCGCGGATTTCGAGTTTTTCCGCAACTTCTTCCCATGTTTCAATGCGATGCCGAGATTGCCCCGCTCCACAACCCAACGAATCCGCACGGCATAAAGCAGACCACATCCGAATATTGGTCGGTTCCAAACGGTTGGCAAGCCGCCGAACACTACTAAAATCCGGCTTTTCATTCATCGGAATCACCGTATGCGCCAGGTGTTCCCGAACTAAACTCCGAACATGTTCCACAACCCGATTCGGAGCACGCAGTCTTTCAAGAAATTGCGTCGCCGGTACAACACCCTCAAAAGCATGGTTCGGAGAAACCCATACCCCATGTTTATTGAGAATCGTTGTCGCCGGTTTGCCAAAATCATGGCAAATCGCCGCAAAAAGTAAAATCATTCGGTCTTGGTCTTCAAAATTTTGTTCCTCTGCAATAGTTGCCGCCGCATTGCAAGTCAGTGCCGTATGCGTAAAGGCGTCGCCTTCAGGATGGTAAACCGGATTTTGCGGAACATTCATCAACGCCGCAAGCTCCGGAAAACACGCAACCCAACCGGTAACTTTGAGTAACTCTAAACCCTTACTAGGGAATCGCCCTTTAATTGCCCATTTTTTCCATTCTCCCAAAATACGTTCCGCCGAAAGAGTTGTAAATTCGGAAAGAATAGTCCGGCAAAATTCAATAGTCCGCAATTCCATCTCAAAACCAAAACGCGATACGAATTGCATTCCGCGCAGAACTCGTAAAGGGTCTTCGCAAAACGCTTGCGTTGGAGCCCGAAGAATTTTCCGTTTCAAATCGCTAAGACCGTCAAACGGATCGTAAATGGAACCGTCAGGGCGTAACCCAATCGCGTTCATCGTAAAATCACGGCGTGAAAACGCCGTGTAAGGATCAAGATTCGGATCGGAAGAGACGGCAAAACCCTTGTGTCCAACGCCCCATTTCGATTCCGTACGCGGAATACTCAAATCAATCTCATTGTCGATTTTGATCGTGCCGAAACTTTGACCCACAAGATTGACATGGAAAAAAGGTCTTAATATCTTAATAATTTTTTTATAAGTTAAACCGTAAACTTCAATATCAATATCCCTCTCCTTGGATACAACTTCAAGAAAAATATCACGCACATAACCGCCGACAAATAAACAATCACTTGCCCCGCCTTCAAAAAGTAATTCAATAATACGCCGAACTTTCGGTGTCGGCTGGAATAATGGATGCGGCATAATCTTTCCTCTGATAATTTTGTTATTCTCTTATTAGAAACAGCCATTTATCGATCAGATAACCAAGTACATCTCTCGTTCTCGAATTTTCGGTGAAATTTTTGTTTTCCCATTAGCCCCGATAGGGGCGTCGGGATTATAACCCGCCCCAACGGGGTGGGTTTAAGTTCTTCTCCAACCTAACGCCCTGAAAGGGCAACGGGAAGAGGATTAAAATGGCGTTCCGTTCTGTTTAAAATTTCCTATCGCCCTTTCAGGGCTTGTTAATTGGGAGGATTTAACCCGCCCCGTTGGGGCGGGTTATAATCTTAACGCCCTTTCAGGGCTACCTATTGTTGTTAACTACAAATATTCAACTGATATATTACGAAAAAATGAATTTTGCAATGCCAAGTGTATCTTATTTAATTTGTAATTCTGTTTCTTTTCTTGCCCATTGGTCGAGTTCTAAGAGGCGTGAAAGTGTGGGGCGTTGTTCGTAATGGTGATGTTCCAGAACCGAACGGCAAATTTTAACGATTTCCTGAAATGCTAACCGGTTCTCAAGAAAGGCAATCACTGCCGTTTCATTGGCAGCGTTCACAACAGCCCCCGCAGTTCCGGCAACTTCCGCAACCTCCAAACCAATCGATAATGCCGGAAAACGTTCCATATCCGGCGGGTAAAATTCAAAAGATAACGCCTTTTTCCAATCAAACCGCAACGAAGGACCGTTAAACCGATGAGGATAATTGAGTGCCAACTGAATGGGTAAACGCATGTCCGGCGGACTCATTTGAGCAATTGTCGAACCATCAACAAATTCAACCATTGAGTGAACAACAGATTGCGGATGAATAACAATTTCAATATTACCGGCAGGAATCCCAAAAAGCCAACGGGCTTCAATAATTTCAAGAGCTTTATTCATTAGGGTTGCAGAATCGACCGTAATCTTTTTACCCATTTCCCATGTTGGATGCACCAGTGCTTCACGAACAGTAACTTTGGCAAGTTCTTCCTGTGTCCATGACCGAAACGGTCCTCCACTGGCTGTTAAGATTATTTTATTGACAACTGATTGAAAATTGGGAAATAGTGATTGATATTGGGGGAGTGATTGGTGATTTGTATTTTCTGCTGATATTTTATTTGGAGGGAGTTTATCTTCTGATTCGAGCAACCGGTTTTCCATTTTCCAACTTTGGAGTGACTGCATAATTGCGCTGTGTTCGCTATCGACTGGAATGATTTGTCCTCCGTTTTTGTGGGCGAGATCCGTGATCAGCGAACCGCCCATCACCAACGATTCTTTATTCGCCAACGCCACTGTTTTTCCGGTTTCAAGAGCCGACCAAGTACTTGTCAAACCGGCACTTCCGACAATTGCCGATAAAACGATATCAATTTCGGGTTGTTGAACCAGTTTGCAAAGAGCATCGTGACCGAAAAAAACTTCAACACCGGATGGTAAATTGTCTAACGGTGTCCGGTCTGCGTTTTCGTCCGTAACGACAACCCAATGAGGAAGAGTTGTTTGTGGGGGTATTTTTTTTCCGGCTGCGTGAATCCGTTCGGCAACACTCCGAACTGCCAATTGACGAATTTGTTCTGCCAAAATATCTGTCCGCCGATGTACTGAAAGCAAAACCGCTTCAAGACGTCCTTCCGATTCGGCAATTACTTCGAGAGCATTGCGTCCGATACTTCCGCTGGAACCAAGAATCGCAACTCGTCGAGGAAATGAAAATACAGACATTGCTTCGTGTTTATAGGGTGGTTGGTAATTTAGGCATTTTTTGACAGGTAAAATCGCCAAAAAATTGTTACGCTCAGACTTGTCGACTCTCAAAATTATAGAAAAAACGACTCCGAATGTCGATACACCTGTCGCTTAAAAAATTGATCATTAGTGTCCTTTTGTAACTGATTCCTTCGAACAGTTTCCTTGTACCGTTCAATGGGAACTCTATTTGTAGTCCGCCGATGACGCCGATTTTCGCATAACTTTTAAAGTAATCTATCAGTGGAATTTTTGTTTTTCCCAATAGCCCCGATAGGGGCGTCAGGATTATAACCCGCCCCAACGGGGTGGGTTTAAGTTCTTCTCCAACCTAACGCCCTGAAAGGGCAACGGGAATAGTTGATAGTGGAGAGTTGAGAGTGGAGAGTGGAGAGTTGCGAGTTCGCAAGCGGAATTACCGAATCAACCGTTGCAACACATCGGAAAAAAAGTCGCCTATCTATTGTAGGGAATGCCGACATGGTGTAAATCTGTATCTTTTTGACAAAATTCCATTGACTCATTTTATGAAATTTTTTCTCTCTTGACACGATTTCTTCCGTATGATAACATACCACACAGTGACATGTAAAAACTGATTCGTAAAGAAAGTTTATTATGAAAATCAAACTCAATTATCACAGCAGTCAACCATTGTATCAACAAGCGGTTTTGCAAATTAAACGGCTAATTGTTACCAAAAAACTGAAATCCGGCGAGAAATTGCCGTCCGTTCGCGTCTTGGCGAAAGAACTACAACTCAACCCAACTACTACAAACCGGATTTTTACACAATTAGCTAAAGAAGGAATTGTTATTCAACGCCCCGGACTCGGAGTTTTTGTTACCGATACGCCCGTACCGTTTTCCTCCGAATACATTCAAAAAGAATTAAGCCGTCAAGCATTGTCCTTTTTAATTGAAGGATTACGTTTTGGTTTGAGCTATTCGGAAATCACCCAAATTCTCGACCAACAATATCAAACCCTCCAACAGGAAACTCAATAACCAACAAGGAATCCATTATGAATATCATTGAAATGAACGGCGTTTGCCGATATTTCGGGAACGATAAAGAACAAACACTCGCAGTAGATCACTTGAATTTCGCAGTGCCGCAAGGTTCTGTTTACGGTCTGCTCGGAACCAACGGAGCCGGAAAAACTACCTCCATCCGTATGCTGGTCTCCCACCTCAAACCCAATTCCGGCAATATTCGCGTGTTAGGCGAAACGCCCGCGAACTTCACCGAAATCACCCGAAAAAAAATCGCCTACATCTCCGAAAATATGCAAATCCCGCACTGGATGTCTATCGAAGAAGCCGTCGGATTTTGTAAACCGCTTTATCCGCAATGGGATGATGTTTTGTTGCAAAAATTGCTTCAGCTCTTTAATCTGAAAATCAATAAGCGTTACGAAGAAGCGTCCAAAGGTCAACGCCGTGCGATATGTATTATATTGGCGATGTGTCAGAATCCCGATGTGCTGATCATGGACGAACCGGCATCCGGTCTCGATACATTGGCACGGCGGCATTTTCTCACCGAAATATTGAATATCGCCTGCAACGAAAATAAAACGATTCTCTTTTCGTCTCATATTTTGGGTGATATCGAACGTACTGTTGATCGAGTTGCGATTTTGTCGCAAGGGCAACGGATTCTCGAAGGCGAACTCGATTCGCTCAAAGAATCCGTAAGACGAATCTCCTTGCACGGCGAAAATATCAGCGAAAAGCCCGCAGAATTACCGCAAATTCCGTTTCAAACCCTTCGAATCGAACAAAAACAAAATTCCTGCCAATGGGTTGTTACGGATTATTCCGATGAAAAAATGAACCAACTGTATCAAAAACTTCCTGAAAATGTTACCGTCGATGTCGAAGCCTTCAACCTCGAAGAACTGTTTGTGGTAGTTGATAGTTGATAGTGGAGAGTGGAGAGTGGCGCAAGCGGAATTATTACCTTGTGGTTGTAATACGTTGAAACACTACTAACTACTAACTATTAACTATTAACTACTAACTATTAACTATTTACTGTCCACTATCAACTCTCAACTATCAACTACTACTAATTACTATGAATAAAATTATATTGAAATTAGCGATTCGTGAATCGGGAATGTCTATTGCTCCGATTATTTGGATTTTAATCGGTTATGTGTTTTTGGCACAAGAGCCGTTACGGTATATTGATACCGTCGTAACGTTGTGTTCGGTGTTGCTGGGGTTATTTCTTTCGTGGCGGAGTTTCGCGGATTACGGCAATGTCCGGGCGTTTCTTTTTTCACGGTCGTATTCTCCGGCACGTTTTTTTCTGGTTCGGTGGTTATTCGGACTCGGAATGATCACGGTTACCGGACTTGTTTTGGCAACAATAATTGGGTTCGGTCTTCGTCAAAGTGTGCAGCAAGCACTGTTTGCGAATGGTTGGTTTCCCATGATTCGTTTTGAAGAATTACATGTGTTGATATGTTACGTTTTTGCTTCGTTGACGGCGTATCACATAACACTGTATTTTATGCTCACCAATCGTTTTCGTTCACCGGTTCGGTTACACGGTGTTTTACGTTGGTTGCGGCGATTGGTTACGGTGTTGTTAATTCTTTACGGAGTTGTTGTTCTCGGATTTAT
>JAITBS010000023.1 GCA_031283515.1 Planctomycetaceae bacterium | reverse complement strand
GATATCTGACTATTGACGGAACAAGATTTATTGGGAATATTTCCGAAACAGCAAGCGGCGGTGCTATTTATACTGGTGATACAATTATTCACGCCGAAGGAACAACCTTTTCAGAAAATGTTGCAAAACAAAACGGCGGGGCATTATATGTTGCTCATGTCAACAAAGACACCGCTAACATTAACATTATTGATTCGAAATTTAACCTAAATGTTGCAGGATTGAATAATGGTAACGGCAGTGGCGGCGCAATTTATCTTAATGCTACAGGTGTTCGTGATGAAAAAAGCACGCCGGAGAATCCATCATTAAACGATTATCAACTCATATTGGATGTAAGCGGAACGCAATTTTTGACCAATGCTGTACAATCCGACGGCGGCGCAATTTATGCCAAATCATATACAACCGTCAACGCCAAGAATACCGGTTCAGACGGTATTCGATCAACATTTTTTGGTGTTGATCTGGAAAATATTGATCCGGAAAATATTGATCCGAATAATATTTACGGAAATGTTGCCGGTCGGAACGGCGGAGCAATTTATATTGACGGCGAAGTAAATAAGAATAAAACAGCAACTTCACAATTGAATGTTGACGGTGCAATTTTTCAATATAATATTGCGGGGTTGAGTGGTAACGGTAATGGCGGAGCAATTTATCTTCGTTATGCCGATGCTGAAATTGCTAATGCTCGATTCGAAAATAATAAAGCAGACAAAGGATTCGGCGGCGGTATCTATTACGAAAATGAAGACGGAAAAAAATTGACGTTGAGCAAAGTTCAAATGATTTCCGAAACAGCAAAATCCGGCGGTGCAATCTATGCGGCGAATCAGACAATTTTGCGTGATACCGGTTCTACTTTTTCGGGAAATCAAGCAACAATTGACGGCGGAGCGGTTTACTTCAACGCAGATAAATCAGAACTGAATATTACCGGAACACAATTTTCAGAAAATAGTGCAACAGGAGATGGCGGAGCGGTTCGTTTGAAAAGTGATTCGGTTGTCAACGCAAACGGAGCAACTTTTTCTTCCAATCAGGCGAGGAACGGCGGAGCAATCGGAATTGATCAGGTTGCGGAATTACATCTTGCGGAATTACATCTTACCGGTTCGACCTTCAGCAATAATACCGCAACAAAAAACGGCGGAGCGATTTGGATTAACGATACACGAACGACATTCAATGCTTCTGATACGATGAATCTTCTGGAAATTAACTCCGGCATATTCCGTAACAACACAGCGGAAAACGGCGGAGCAATTTATGCTAAAAATACAACAATAATCTCGAAGTCCAATGGTGTTACGTTTAACGCCAATGAAGCCGAACAAAACGGAGGTGCTTTGTATGTTGAAAATTCCGACTTACATCTAATAAACACAACCTTTATCGATAATGTAGCAAAAAAAGGCGGTGCGGTTTATTTTCTGACAAACAACGGCGCAGATCGGGAAATCACTCTCACAACACTAGCAAATGCCGTTAACTCTTTTACCGGAAATAAATCAAACGATATTGTTAATAATCCTGCGAGTTCGATTTACTTTGATGCTCAAAATGATGTAACAACAGTTCGTCTGAATGTTAAGGCGGACGGAATTTTGAATATGGTTGATCCGATAACGATAGACGATACGAATCAAAATCTTGATCTTGATGTTGTCCAAAATGGAAACGGAAAATGGTCACTCGGCGGAAAAAATAATTTCACCAATACAAAATTCGGAACAACATTTGATATTGAAAAAGGAACTTTTGAATTACAAAACGGCAGCGAACTTTTATTGACGAACGCTGATCAATCGGATCATTTTTATCTAAAAGATAACGCCACTTTGGCAACAACAGGTCCGGCGAATACATCCGTTGTTAGTAATCTGAAAACGACAACACTTGATTTTGCTGCCGGTTCAAAAATGCAACTTGCCGGTAATTTGGCTCTCGATATTAAGAACGATTATACAATTGCTTCAGTATTGAGCGGCAACGGCGGCTTTATCAAGAAAGACAACAAGGAGTTGATTTTTGAAGGAGTAACTGATAATTACAACGGAAATGTTACGATTGAAGCGGGCAGTTTTAAAATTAAAAAAGTTAAAAAAGATGAAAAAGATGTTGTCGGCAGCGGTTATTTCGTAACTAAAAACGGTGCTTTTACAATGAATTCCGGTACAGAATTGACGTTACAAGCCGACATGGAGCAGCCGAGTCTTGTTGCAAAATCGGTTACGATTGATAAGGTTGATTTGACTATCGGCGGAATTAGTAGTGATGACCAACAAAAAGAGTTCATTTTAATTCATACCACAGACGGCATTTTCGGAAATTTCAGTACGGTTAACGGTGAAACCGATACATTAACCGATACATTTACTTCTGCGATTGATTATCTTACATTTAGTCTTGGTTTTCTGAATGATCGTAAAGATTACGGAGGAACGATTGGTTTGCGTTGGTACAGTAAAGATGATAATATCGCAGCATCCGGTAAGTTTACGATAGACAAATATTTCAATGTCGGAACGGCACTTCACGACAATAAAACCAACCTCGCTTCCGATTGGTCGGGAACTGCTCTTGATAAATACGGACTCGGAACATTGGAACTTTCCGCAACAAATACTTACAGCGGTAAAACAACTGTTCACGAAGGCGAATTGCTTTTGACGAATAAACAAGGCACCGGACTTGGCAATGCAGTTGTTGAAGTGCAAAGAAATACACGGCTTGGTCTTAATTTTGACGGAGTGTACAATAAAACGATTACCGGTGCGGGACAAGTAATTCAATACGGCGGCACGGTGGAACTTGCCGGAAACAATACCTATACCGGTGGAACGATTCTGAAGGACGGCGTGATGGAGTTCACCGCCGATAACCAGTTTGGAACCGGTACAATAACGTTTGACGGCGGAGTATTACGTAACAAAACGGAAACTTCGTTGAAACGGTCTATCCTTATTAATGATGGTCAAAATGCTCAATTTGACACGCCTATTTTCAGTAACAGTTTTAAGTCTTCGTTGACCTATAACGGTACGATTTCCGGTAACGGCGGATTGGAAAAAACCGGTGACGGAATATTGACCTTGACCGGAAAAAATACTTTTATGGGAGCAACGTATGTTCGTAACGGCGGACTGAATATTGAAGGTTCCGTTCAATCCGATGTTCGGGTTGAACCGTTTGCAGCGGTTTCCGGTTCCGGTAACATTATCGGTATTAGTAATAAAAACGATAATAGTAACCAAAACATTAGAATTCAAGCTTATAGCAATCCCTACCAAACGGACGGTGATTTATTTATTTCTCGTGACGGTTATTTCGACTGGTATTTTTCGCCGAACCAATCCGATTCGCAACCGCTCAATGTCAATGGTTCGGTCTATCTCGCCGAAGGAGCGATTTTCCGTCCGCGAACAAATTCAACCAATTTTACAAATCAAATTGTTGACTGGACAGTATTAACGTACGGTAAAACGCTTGGCGGACAATTTTTAGCGATTGATGATACATTTAATCCTTTTTACAATTTTGAATTGGATTATTCGGTTAAGGGCGAGATTCGTGTTAATGGTGAGTTATTGAGTCATCCGCGAGCAATGGGTGATGTTATTACAACAGGGCTTTCTATTGCCAATCGTAAATTGTACCGAAATGTGTTTGTTGAGTTGTTACGGGAAACGGTGTACCGCAAAACGGTAACACCAAACATCAATGATTCGGTTCGCGGACAAGCGGTTCAGCCGAAACGTTCCGTTTGGTTTACTCCAACAGCTCGTGCGAACCGTTTTTCCAGTACCTTTGTGGGCGGCATCTATGATTTTGAGTCTTACGGAATGCAGACCGGTTCAACACTTTGGTCGAATAACAACAGTTCACTTGGATTGATGATTGGTTATGAACGCGGTTCACTTCGTAATCAGCTTGATTGGATTCGCAGCCATGATTATCAGATTGGTTTGTATTTTGGTCACATTTTCCGTAGCGGTTCTGAATTTCGCAGTTTTGTCGGCGGCGGTTTCCAGACGTTTACGGCATCGCGAAGTGATACGGTTGAAACTTACATGAGCAAGTATGACGGTTCGAGTTTTGAAATCAACACCGAATTCGGAAAACTGTTTACGATTCAAAACGGTACATTATTACGTCCTTATTTTGCGATGGACATTGAATACAGTGGACAAACAGCGGCTCAGGAAAATGAAATCGGCAATGCGTTCCGGCATTACGGACGGGCGGATCTTTCGCAGTTTTTTGTACGGTTTGGAGCTGATCTTGAAAAACGGTGGCAATACATTGATATTAATGGCGGAGTAAGTTACACCGGATTGCTGTTTGGTCAGACCCGTGCCAAAGCACCAATTTTCTATCCGACACGCGGTGTTGGGACAACTTCTTACGGAGCACGGCTCGGACGTTCTTCTGTAACATTAAAAGCCGGTTTGAACTGGCATTTGAACCGCCAACGAGTCAATACGATTTTCCTTGATTATTTTGCCGATATCTACTTGGATCGTGCCGGCAAAGTAGGCGATACCATGCAACACTCAGGAAATCTCGGTATTTTAGTACGGTTTTAAACACAGGCAACCGTGTACGGCAATAATCTGAAATAGACCTCTTGCCGTAATATTTATGAAGTTTTATATGTTACAACACGAAACACTCAAAATAGCACGAAAAATACGAAATTTTTGTTTTGACTCTTTTCGAGTTCTTTCGTGATTTTTCGTGTGGTTCGTGTTTAAAAAATTCCACTGATATACTACTAATTTTATTGTAATATATCAGTGAAATTTTTTTTGAATTGGTTTACAGTTGGAAATTACAAGGTCGCAACGGTTGAGCTTAGTACTGTGTTGTATGCCGTGAGTCATTAATTTTCGTCCGTCAACAGGGGCAAGTCGGCTATCGCCGTATTGTTTATTGTTTATTGTTTATTGTTTATTGTTTAAAACGTTTCGGCGAAATGTTGCCTGCATCTCAAATAAATCGTAACTCAATAAAACATCAATCAAGTAACTGCAAGAAAAATAGAACCAAATTGTTATATTTTTTTGTATTTTCCACGCCGATGTTCTAATCGGTTCGGGTCTTTGATTTTGAGCATTTCTTCATAAGAGGTAAAGTTACCGTTAAACCACACAACTTTACCATTCCCCTCAAAAATGAGAAGATGTGTACAAATCCGATCAAGAAAAAAACGATCATGCGAAATCACCATCGCACAACCCGAAAAATCAATCAACGCTTGTTCAAGAACACGCATCGTGTTAACATCCAAATCATTCGTCGGTTCGTCAAGCAATAACAAATTACCGCCGCGTTTCAATAATTTCGCCAGATGAACTCTGTTTCGCTCACCACCGCTACATTGCCCCAATAACTTTTGTTGCTGCGTACCACGAAAATTGAAACGAGAAACATAAGCACGACTGTTCATCTTGATCGTTCCAAGTTCGATCATGTCTTTCCCGTCGGTAATTTCTTGGAACACTGTATTTTCATCATTCAATGCATCACGGTGTTGATCAACATAAGCCAGTGTAACTGTCGCACCAAGTTCCAACTCACCATGATCCGGTTGTTCCTCACCAACAATCATTCGGAACATTGTCGTTTTACCCGTTCCATTGGGACCAATCACCCCAACTATCCCGCCACGCGGAAGATCAAACGAACAATCCTCAATTAATACCACTCGTTTCCCAGAAATCTCGTAACTTTTTGAGATGCTTTTCAACGATAACACCTTATCACCAAGACGCGGTCCCGGCGCAATCTGGATAATTGTATCGCTTTTATCATCCAATGTCTGTTGTGAAGCAAGTTTTTCATAAGCGTCAATACGCGCTTGGTTTTTTTGAAGCCGTCCCTTGTGAGCCGTTTGAATCCATTCGAGTTCGCGTTGCAACGTTTTTTGACGTTGCGATTCCTTTTTCTCCGTAACACGGAGCCATTCCGTTTTTTGTGAAAGCCATGATGAATAATTGCCTTCAAACGGAATTCCTCGTGTATTTTCCAGTTCGAGAATCCATTTCGTGATATTGTCCAGAAAATAACGGTCGTGCGTAACAATTAACACCGTTCCCGAATAATCACGAAGAGTTCCTTCAAGCCAGTGAACAGTTTCAGCATCAAGATGGTTTGTCGGTTCATCAAGCAATAAAAGATCCGGCTTTTCAAGCAACGCCATGCAAAGAGCAACACGTCGGCGTTCCCCGCCAGACAACTTTCGTACAACAAGATCGTCCGCAGGTAACACCAATGCATCAGCTGCAATATCAATCGTCCGGTCAAGCTCCCAACCATTCACCGCATCAATCTCCTCCTGAAGTTTCCCCATCTTCTCCATAAGTGTATCAAAATTATCGGCTTGATCCGGATCCGCCATCGAAACGGAAATTTCATTGAACGCATCAATTTTTTCCTGAATCGGAGCCACTGCCGTAAGTAAATTTTCACGCACTGTTACATCAAGTAATAGTTCCGGTTCCTGCGCAACATATTTAACACGCATACCTTTGACCAGTGTTGTTTTACCGTCAAAATTGGTATCGAGTCCAGCCATAATTTTAAGTAATGTCGATTTACCGGAACCGTTTTCACCAACAATACCAATTTTCGCTCCATAATAGAACATCAAATTGATGTTCGATAAAACTGTTTTTTCTCCAAACCGCTTGGAAACATTGTGCATCTCAAATATAAAATGAGGAACCATTGCAATAAATTGGAAAAAGTAACTATAATATAATCCTGTCATCAACTCTTTTTTAATGATTCATGGCAGAATTGGGAATATATACTGTGTGTCTTTATAAAAATTACCTTCATCGTAATCATTCGGTGGAATATTTTATAACACAAACCACACAAAAAAAACAACACAAAATAACACGAAAAGAGTCAGAACAAAGATTTCTCATATTTTTCGTGCTATTTTGTGTGTTTCGTGTTGTAAAATATAAAACATCATCAATATTACGGCAAGAGGTATATTATGAAAGATTTCGTAATATTTTAATATTGAGAGAATTTCGTAGGATTAGTGTTTATGCCCGCAATGACCGTGTTGGTGATGTTGTTCCTGAACACAACACGAACCCTGTAACAATGATAACGTTACGGCTTCCAAGACTTTTTCAATAGGCACCGACTCGTCATTGTTGATAATCAACTGATTACCGGTCTGCCAGAAAACTGCGAAAGTAAGACCATCCTGTTCAAAACAAAGAACCGTTGCCAAATTCATCAGATCAAGATAAAAAAACGTCATCTCAAAACCAGTTACTGTTTTATCAAAAAAAATCCGGTCAAACCTGTCCACCTCCATGTCTTCATATTCTTCCTGCATCAGTGTTAATACTTCTTTGGCAATTTCATCAGGGTTTGTACCAAACGGATATTTTTTCAATAACCAAAACGCACCATCTTCATTCGTTAACTGGATACTTCCAATTGCTGTATCCATTTCCGACTCTTCGATTACCCAATTTTCGGGATACCCAAAGTAAATACCGTTTGAATTATATTCTTTCATTTTTTAAAAACTTTTTTTTCCAAAAACTCCGCCAACAATGTCGGATTATCGGAAACGGTAAGATGTTCGATACAATCCGAATCAATACCAAGATTGGTCAACGCCAGAGTAATACGTTTCCAGATTTGGAGTCGTTTCTTTCCTTCCGCCAAATAGAGATCAGTTGTCAATTCCGACAATTTTTGTTTCATAATATCAGAACGATTGTCGTAATACCGTTTGATAACTTTGTCCTGATAGGGGCTTCTTTCCTGCATTGCTGTAATAAAAGGTTTAGTCGGAAACTCGGTCAACAAAAACACGTAAACGATATAATACTTCAGGCATTAGTGAAACAGGAACCGATAAATAAAAACCACGAAACGCCTCCAAAAAAAAACGGTCAGTTTGCGGTAAGAGCAAAATCCCGTTACGGCGAATCTGGTAACGCCGAATATCACTCCATGCAATGAATCGATTCCTGTTAAAAGAATGGTAAACAATACCGTTGGAATTTAACTCAAAATGAACCGGCACTAAAATACGCCATACCGTTCCTAATAAAAATAAAAGAGCAATCAATTCAAGAATCAAATTTCCCTCATAGTGCCAAACAATAAGGCACACTATAATAGCAATACCCAAAAGAAATGCCGCATTCCATTTTTGATCGGTAATCAACCAAACAGAATAATAAAGCGGTTTATCATTTTCCGCAGTCAAACCAATTGTCGTAGGATAAACCTGACTCACACCAAAACCCCTACAAGATAAATCAGGAACATTTGGAAATATCAATAGAACGAAGCAACGGAATTGTTTCAACGTTTTGAGGTTCTTTTGCTTTCAGTTCCGAACGCAGAACAACTTGATCTGACGGAGCCTCAATACCCAGCCGAACTCTATCGCCGCCGGTACGAACAATCGTAATCACTACATCATCCCCTATACAAATCTTTTCACCTTCTTTTCGAGTCAAAACTAACATTATTTACCTCCATGTTATAAAAAGTGGGGAGTATAATTTATTCTTTTCAACAGATGGTTTATCAATTCAATCTTTGTCTGATTACGAAAAAAAAAGGAAAAAGTTCGTAAAATTCATTTTTTTCTCAAGTTCCGGAACTTAAAACAATATTTTTTGTTTCGGTTTGCCGCCGATAGGAACAAACAATCAATAAAATTTCCCTTACAAATGATCTTATTTATCCGTATCCTGAAACGGTTATCCCAACAATGTTCTGTTGACGTTTTTATAACATTGCCGGTTTATTACCGCCTAATGTCAATTCATCGCAAGAAAAAGGCACATTTTTCAATTCAACTTGGTGGTATCGTTTACCGGTTGGACCATAAAAGAGGATACGATTGGAATCTTTTTCCCAAATGGCACTAAACTTGACAGCACGCGGACCATGTAAACAAAACATCATACCACAAGGTTGAAGTTCACCGCGTTTCAGGATTGTTTCCGATGTCGGAAAAGCATTCATCATTAAATCATGATCGCGGCAAAGGGTTCGATAGACAAAATATCTTAGATCAGATAAAGACTCAATCGAATCAATCGTTGTGGTTACCATAATTTAGATTCTTGAAAACAGTTTAAATTGTAAGGTTGTTAAATCATTGTTACATAAAACTACCAAATCAAGAGTAAAAAATGAATTTTGTAATATATCAGTGACATTTTTGTTTTTCGATTTTCACCCCGAAGGGGTGCGATTTTCATAACCGCAGGTCATCGACCTGCGGACTCGTACCACGAACAAACCTCTGTCTGAAAGACAGAATTTTAATCATCGTTGGTTGTACGATTCTGATCGTTTAGTTTCGCCTTTCAGGCGATGTTAAGGCGAGGTGTTGACCGTAGGTCGCGCTTCGCTTGACCTACGGTTATGAAAATGCCACCCCTTCGGGGTGAAGAGCAAAAAATAATAATTCCACTGATATATTACTGAATTTTTACTCAAAAGGTGTATCGTCATAAAATTAACAAAATCTTTCGTCAGATTAGAACAAAAAGCCATAAGACCCCTGTTCAAAAATAGTTATAATGACAGTTATGCGGATAAATAAAAATTATCTTATCTCGAACCGTTTACTAAACCAATAAGAATCTATTGGTTGATTGCCTTCCATCATCTCCTGAAGAACAAGAGCATCACTCGCACGTTCAACAACCGTAAAACCGTCTTGATTTTTTTCAAAAACCCAAACCTGTGACGGATGTAACGAATCTGCAAAATCGTGATGATGGGTAGTCATTATCAGTTGCGCGTTTTGAGAATGATCAAAAACATGGTGAATTTGGTCAATCAGGTTCGCACGGGATGACCAATCGAGTCCGTTTTCCGGTTCCTCCAAAATAATCAGTGGAGCAGGATCATCTTCTTCCAGCAGGATTGTGTAAGCAAAAAGCCGAATTATTCCTTCAGAAAGATGAGTAATAGGAATGGGCTGTTTTGTTCCCAACATTTTGAACGCCAAACGCGGTTTATCTATTTGGGTTGAATCGACTAAGATTGTTTCAACATCGGGAAGGAATGAGGCGATTCGTTGAAAAAATGTTTTGTTTTCTGTTCCGTAACGTTTCAACACATATCCCATCAAACCGGAAAGATTCATACCGCGTTGAGATTCGTGTTGGCGGGGCAGTGAAAAATCAAGCCCTCGCGCCGAACCTGATGTGAAACTACTCAAAACCCAGTTTTCTAACAAATTTTTTAACGAAGCCAAAACCGGAAATTTAGGATGTGATTGCAATGATGCAAGCCCAAGATTTTTATAATCGGTAAATTCAATTTTGGTCAATTCCGCCGTTCCGATTTGTTCATCCGGCGCAAGGTAACGAATACTTCGCATTCCGTTTTGCAAGAAAAAAATCGGCAATGATTCTTTACCGCGTTGATAGGCAAGTAATTCTGATTCGATAAATGGAAACTTGTTTTTGGCAAAAGCAATACTCAACGCATAAGTAACCGCCTCCAACTCTTCATTTTGCCGATAATGAAATCCAAAGGAAAGGGAACCCTTACCGCCATGCGAATAAATAGCGTCGTATCCGCCTCGTTTCAAACAGGCAAAATCGACCCCATGACGATAACAGTCCGAAACAAATGAAAACGCATCAAGTGCCGAACTTTTTCCGGTTCCGTTGTTTCCAATAAAAAGTGTTGTGGAATTTAGGTGATAGGGCAATACCCGCGTTTCATCGTCAATATAAACAAATTTCGGAAAACAGGTTCCAAGACCAACCTGTTTTAACGATTTGAAATTACGAACCCAAAATCCTTCAAGGACTCCCATTGGTATTGATTTTGTAATGCTTCAGTGGAATTTTTGCCAACCGATTTAATTTGTTTCCTGAGTGGGAAATGGTCGGCGGCTTTTTTTTTCTTTATTCCAATCTTGTGGAACACCTTGACCGGGTGTCCAAGAATCGAGACCGGGCGAATATTGACCTGTAAAATCACCGCGTAATTGACGAGGAAGAGGCGGTAAATATTTAGGACGATTGGCAATAAGATTTTTTTCAAGTTCCAACTGTTCACTGGTAAGATGGGTACGAAGTTTATCGCCAAGCGTTTTTCCTGCTGCAAGAATCCGTGCTTCGAGTGCTTTTCCTTCGGCTTCGATCTTGGCTTTATCTTCTGGGGACATATTGACACCGCCAAGTTCAATTGCTTTTTCGATCAATTTAAGTCCTTCTTCCATTTGGGCAACTCGTTCACTTTCCATTTCCTTAAAAGTGATTTCGGCTTTCTTTTTTTGTTCTTCGGTCAGATTCAAAGTTGACATGGCATCGAGATTGATGATAGGCGAATTGAGACCGCCCATACCTTGAAAAACAAGTTTTTGGACATTCTTTTTTTGTTCTGGAGTTATCAGAGTTTCGACGTGATCCGTCATTCGCTGAATATCTTTTTCAATATCTTCCTGAATCGTTTTATGATCGGCATCAGCCATTGTTTTGAAACGGTGAACATACTTTGGTGCATTCATAAAAATCTGAGCCTGAATCATATCTCTTGCTGATTTTAACGAAGCGGTTTGTTCGTCGTTGAAACCCATTTCATTGCAAATTTCCGGTTTTTTAGCGATTTCGAGAAGGGCAATTGTATTACCAAATCCTTTACTGTTCACAGAATTAATAACCGAACGACCGACAATAGTTGTTGTACCGGCTGGCGGTTTTCCCTGAAACAACGTTTCGGAACGCTGTTGAGCTTCCCGTTGACGCCGTTCCCGATATTCTTTCCGCTGTTGATCTTGCTCCGGTGTCTGGGCAACAACGCTATCAAACCAAACTGAACAGCCAACCCAAAAAATAACACAACAAAACACAATTCGTAACATGATTTACCTCTAATTTTGCTAATGTTGCCAAAATTTTCAACAGAATTATACACAAAATCACCGTCTGATAATAGGGTGACTCACAATTTTAATAAAGAGATATTAAGTGAAAGAATTGTTACACAGGATTTTTCGCTCATGCAGTACATTTAATCTTGCCGTCTCTTGAAGGCGTTTGTTGACAGTGAAGAGTTGACGCCGATGAATTTTCCCATCACGGCACTGATCCATATACAGTACTGTTCATTACTCAACTCACTACCAACTATTCACTAAAAAACGCAGTTGTTTTATTTTGATACATTTAACGATAACAGTATGGTGTAATGTGCAAAATGATACACTTTATGTTTTATTTTTTATTATCAAGATTGTTTTTTTTAGTTCTAAGTCAAGAATTTCACACAAGTTAAAAAAAATATTAGAAACAGCTGTTTTGGCATAAAAAATGCAACTTTTAAAAACAATCTTGCTTAAAAAAAGTTGTTTGGTCATTTTGTAATTTTTAGTTGAGTCAGATAGGCGATTGAAAAGATTGGGAATTGATTTTTCATAATTTATTCATTTGCCCACAATTTGATCAAAAAAAATATTTTTGTAGCGGGTTGAAGTTTGTTATTTACCGATAATAGGGGTTATCGGGACAATTCTGTTCTTAATTTTATAAAGCGGCACAACCACAATGATTCGTATTAATTCATTTCATACTATTTCGATTGCAGATTCAGAAGAAGCCGAAATTTTTCCGGGTTATCAGCTTTTTGAGGAAAATAATGGTTTTACAAGAAAATCACATCGAATCGCTTGGAATATGCCGCTTTCGTCTTTGAGTGAAACTGAAGCAGGTGATGAAATGGAATGGAAAAAACCAATTGATTCGGAATTACTTTCTGATCCGATACGTGTTTATCTTACAGAGATGAGCCAACTGCCGCTGCTAACATTACAGGAAGAAAAAGAGGCAACCGCAAAAATTGAATTGTTCCGAAAAACATTTTACCGATTTGCTCTTACCAATGATTATATGCTTGCGAATGTTATAAAAATTCTGAACAAAGTTCAGGCAGGACGTTTGCGGTTGGAACAAACGGTTGATATTTCTGTTACTGATCGGCAGCAACGCCAACATCTTGGACGTTTGATCACTATCCATATTGAAACACTTAAAAAAATTCTTGCTCAAAACCGAAAAGATTTTCGCATCACTATTTCCCGAACAGCTTCCCGAATTGAAAAGAAAACGGCTTATAATCGTATTCGATACCGGCGGCGTCGGGCGTTGCGGTTGATTCAGGAGATCCATTTTCGTATTTCGCTTCTGATGCCGTATTTTGAGCGGCTTGAGAAATTTGTTTTCGCAATGAATTCATTGCAGGCGAAAATTCATAAACTTAAACAACAAATGACGCCTACCAATTCCGGTTCGCTTCTTAAAAAACGAAAAAGACTTCATCGTTTAAGTGTTCATGTTCTTGAAACTTCCAAGTCGCTTGAGCGATACGTTCGTTATTCCCAAAAACTTTATAACAACTATGCTGAAGCCAAACGATCTTTTTCTACGGGAAACTTGCGGTTAGTTGTTTCTATTGCGAAAAAATATCGTCATCGAGGTTTGACGTTTCTTGATTTAATTCAGGAAGGCAATACAGGTTTGCTAAAAGCGGTGGACAAATTTGAAAAACATCGCGGGTTTAAATTTTCAACGTATGCCACATGGTGGATTCGTCAAGCGATTTCCCGTGCAATTGCCGATCATGCTCGAACAATTCGTGTTCCTGTTCACATGCAAGAAACACTCAGCCGTATTCATCGGGTTTCTTTGGACATTCAATACAAAACTGGTTCTTCACCTGGTATTGAGGAAATGGCGTCTCAATGCAAACTCACCAGCAAAGAGCTTTCTCAAATTATGCAAATTGATCATCGTCCTATTTCGCTTGATCAAACGGTTGGAGTTACGGAAGAGAGTTCTTATGGTGAATTACTGGAGGATTCTAAACAGTTACGTCCTGATGACGAATTAAGTCGGGCGTCGTTACGGGATCGGATTGACGATGTGCTTCAGGCACTTACTGTTCGGGAACGTGAGGTTATTAAACTGCGGTTTGGATTGAGCGATGGGTCTGTTTATACGTTGGATGAGGTGGGAAAGATGTTTTCGGTAACTCGCGAACGGGTGCGGCAAATCGAAGCCAAAGCCGTCCAAAAACTTCAACATCCGGTTCGTTCCCGAAAACTCTCTTGTTTCTTGGATATGGATCTCGGAAATTCAAGATAAAACAAAACGGTAAGCGTTTACACAAGGGAACTTCTAAAAACCGTAATCTATCGGTGGAATTCTTTTACAACACGAAAAATCACGAAAGAACACGAAAAGAGCCAAAACAAAAATTTCGTGTTTTTCGTGTTATTTTGTGTGTTTCGTGTTTAAAATAGAAGTGGAATTTTTTTATAACACGAACCACACGAAAAATCACGAAAGAACTCGAAAAGAGTTAAAACAAAAATTTCGGTAATCTATCAGTGGAATATTTGTAGTTAACAACAATAGGTAGCCCTGAAAGGGCGTTAAGATTATAACCCGCCCCAACGGGGCGGGTTAAATCCTCCCAATTAACAAGCCCTGAAAGTGTATTA
>JAITBS010000610.1 GCA_031283515.1 Planctomycetaceae bacterium | reverse complement strand
CTTGGTATTGCTGTTCACAATTACTACGATACTCACAATAGTTTACCTTCACATTCCAATACATTGCCGAAAGTTTCTAAAGAAATCAACGGTGGCGTTTTTGTCGCTTTACTCCCTTTTTTAGAAGAAGAAAATACATATGAAGAAACTCAACACACACTCCATTCTCCAAGAGAATTTCCTGTACAAACGGATACTTCTATTGTCTGGTTGCGACGTATTACGGCATACATCTGCCCTTCCGATAATGGACAACAAGTCTCGGCTAATTTGTATGCGCCGAATAATTATCTTGTTTCAATGGGCGACTGGGCTGACCAATGGGAAGATGATCCGTCTGCCCCTTCACAACCATTAAACTCGCGCGGGGCTTTTCCTGCTTACAACGGCGGTACCAAAGATTTTGCTGCGGTTACAGATGGTTTATCCAATACTCTGGTGTTTTCTGAACGTCTTATCGGACGTGCTAATGATGTTTATGACGCCAAAGTAGGAATTGCAAGCGGTTTTGCTCTCAACGGATTAAATGTAACTCCAGAGCAAATTTTAAACGCAGCACCGGGCGGGCGTTTTTCAGAAGCAACTTACGCCTTTACACCTTCTGCTGACGGCGGTGGGGCAAGCGGTAATCGAGTGAACGATGACGGCGGAGCTTTTTGGGGAATAGGATCAAGATTCACTCGTTATAATTTGTTTTCGACAATTTTACCTCCCAATTCTCCTGGAGCAAGTCATCAAAATCCTAATGGTCGGCATCTTATTCCGCCGTCCAGCCGACATACTGGAGGAGTAAATGTCTCCCGATTTGATGGTTCTGTTATTTTTGTTAATGATACAATTAGTTGTAAAACTTCTGGAATTACACCTGATGCCTTTGCTCAAAAATTAAAAAATAATACAGGGACATCTCTCTACGGCGTTTGGGGGGCATTAGGATCCATCAATCAAGGAGAAGCCAATGCAACACCTTAACAACATATTGATACTGATATTTTTTTCATTGTTTTCGTATGGATGTAATTTTGATTCACCAACACCAGCAGGATTTCCCCAAAAATTTGTTTCTTGTGAATTAGTGATTCTGCAAGAATCGCATCCTTTAGAACAGGCATTCGTCAAACTGATTCCTGTGAATGAAACAGAAAAGGATTGGAGTATTGGCGGATACACGGATGACAAAGGAGCCGTTATTCCTTATACTTACGGCAAGTGGAAAGGTGTACCGCCCGGTAATTATAAAATTACTATCAATAAAATAAATGAAAATAATAAAGGTGTTGCGTTTTCGTTTGTGGAATTACAATATACTCAACCGAAAACAACACCGTTAAATTTGGAAGTTACTAAAGGAAAAATCAATCAAACTTTGGAGGTAGGTCATGCAGTTAATATTAAAATGCCTTAATTCTTTTATTGCTTTTCTGTTGTTACTTTCGTCAATAGCCGAAATGAGCGCAACAGAATCAAAACCATTAGAAACAACAAAACGGTTTAATTTGTTGTTTCTAATGACAGATGAACATCAAGCTGCTGTGATGGGTGTTGACGGAAATCCAATTGTCAAAACACCCAACCTCGATAAATTAGCGGCTGATGGTATTTATTTTTCAGCGGCTTATACTCCTTGTCCAATTTGTGTTCCAGCCCGTGCTTCTATTCTGACAGGACGTTCTATCGGAGGAACCGGAATCCGCCGGAATACCGACCAATTTCTTTCAGTAACAGGAACGCCGTTGTTGAATCAAAAAACTTATGACGAGGTGTTAAACGTCAACGGATACTGGAGTGCTTATCATGGAAAATGGCATATTCCTGTTTATCGGGCAGGCTTAACAAAAACAACCGATACAAGTTTTTATCATAATTTCGGTTATGCTATTCACAAAGATGACGGTTCTTTTCGAATACGGCATTTGGAATACGAAAAATTATTGGAAATCATTCACCAAAATGAACCAATTGATGTAAGTCAATTACAAAACGGTTTGCAGTATCTCAATTTTTTCCGCAGACCTTATGAACCGGTAACAACCGATTTTAATTATGGGCAACCTTCACCGAAGGAAATAGAAAATAATCCTGTCGATAAAAATGGGAAACCAATTTCACAGGCAGCGACAATTGGCAAGCTGATTCTCGACTCAAAATACTCGCTGACTTCATTTCAACGTGACCTTGTATTAAATGCGCTACAAGAAACAGAAAAAGTCAGAAAACATGAGGATAAAAACTTTAACGTTACCGCTTCATTTATATTTCCACATCCGCCGATGGTTGTTACGGAACCGTATTTTTCCCTTTATAGGGACAAAAACAACAAACCAATTAAAGAACTTGATACTCTGATTCCGGAAAGTATTGATGACCGCTCTAAAGAATCACCTTATAATCTTTCGACAGACAATGCTGTTGCTTATTTTCATGACAAAACAAAAATCACCGATGTCATGTCCGTCTATTATGCTCTTGTTACGGAAATTGACGACAGTATCGGAAAGATTATTCAGAAACTTAAGGACATCGGAGAATATGATAATACACTTATTGTCTATTGTTCCGATCATGGCGAAATGCTTGGAGCACACGGTTTATGCGGTAAATTTGTTTTTTATGAAGAATCAATTCGTGTTCCGCTCATTCTTAAACTGCCAGGTGGTTCGCATAAAGGATTGAAAATTGATCGTCCGGTAAATTTGACCGACCTTTTCGCAACAATTCTTGATTATACTATTAGCGATACGGTAACTCCTTCAGAAGGAAAAACTCTTCGGGCAATTATTGAAAATCCCAAAACAACGCAACGGAAAGATTATACCGTTATCGAGTGGGGACATGAAAATATTCCGTCTTATTGTGTTGTTACCAAAGACTGGAAGTTTATGGTAGCAAAATCGGATAAAGCCAAAAACGCATTGTATGACCGAAAAAAAGACCCGAATGAACTTGTCAATTTACTTGCAAGTCCTCCGTTAGAACGGGAAAAATACAACAATATTGTTTCAAAAATGAAATCCAAATTGCTCGAATATATGGAAGAAATCAATCATGCCGACAAAGAAGTTGTTCAACAAAAAAAGTTTTTTTAATATCAGTTACCATTTTTAAAAATTTAAGATACCCAAATTTAGGATACATGACAAATTTAATTTACAATCGTTTTTTCTTCACGTTCCTTTTTCTATTTATTATTACAGGAAGTGTTTGGGGACGGCAACCGAATATCGTGCTAATATTGACTGATGATCAAGGTTATGCCGATATTAGTTTGAATCCACAACACCCCAAAGAGGTTTCAACTCCTAATATAGATTCTCTGGCAAAAAGCGGTGTAACGTTTCGGCAGGGATACATTAGCGGTTGTGTCTGTTCGCCAACTCGTGCTGGATTGATGCTTGGACGGTATCAACAACGAGTTGGTGTTTATACTGCAGGGGAAGGCGGTACAGGTTTTGATCCAAAAATTCCTATTTTTCCCGATTTTCTGCCTCAAGAATATATTAAAACCGCACTTGGAAAGTGGCATCTTGGTTTAGACACGGATTTTCCCGAACTCAAGTGGTCTCCCATTCATAGAGGATTCGATGAATCTTACGGTTTTATGGGACGTGGCGGACACGATTACTTCAAGTTGACGTATTCCCAAACAGAAAGAGATACCGTATCCAATAAGGGGAAAGATAATGAAAATAAATTTGTTCATCCTCTTTATCGAGGAATTGAGCGGATAAATGATGAAGGTTATCTTACTGATCGTCTTTCTGATGAAGCGGTTAATTTTATTGACAGAAACAAAAAACGTCCGTTTTTCCTTTATTTAGCATACAACGCCGTCCATGCACCAGCGCAAGCCCCGAAGGAAACAATTACCCGCATCAAACAAAAATATCCAGAATTAACGGAAGAACGAACTGTATTGACGGCAATGCTTGAACATTTGGACAAAGGTATTGGTCGGGTTATTCAAAAACTTAAAGATGAAAATCTTTTTGATGATACGTTATTGTTTTTTCTGACGGACAACGGCGGGGCAAAAGGAATGTTTGCCAATAATGCTCCGTTACGAGGTCACAAAGCAAGTTTGTATGAAGGGGGAATCCGAACACCGTTTATTGTTTCTTATCCGCGTAAATTTCAAGCTGGACGTGTGATTGATACACCAATCATTTCGTTGGATATATTACCAACAGTGGTTGATGTTCTCGATACCACTCCGTCAGTGAAACCGAATTTTGATGGTAGAAGTTTATTGCCACTGTTGGAAGGAAAAAAAATAGATAAACATCACGAAACCTTGTATTGGAGTACTGGAAGCGAGGGAAGTTGGGCAATCAGAAACGGAGACTGGAAACTTCTTTTTCAGAACGGAAATACCGAATTATTCGATTTGAAAAAAGACACGGCAGAAAAAAATAATCTTGCACAAGAACAACCGAAAAAAGTTGCTCAATTAACGAAACTCTATGAAAACTGGATTGATTCTATGAGTGAACCGCTTGGCGGCGGTTCTAAATATGTCCAAAATAAAAATCAAAAGGAAATTTCTGAAGAAGAAACCAAACAGGAATTAACTCTCCGAGAAAAAAAACAAATTGAACGCCGTAATCAACGAAAAATAGATAGGTTACAAAAATAAAGAGAAAAAACAGACTACTTCTTGCCGTCACTTGATTGATGTTTTATTAAGTTACGATTTATTTAAGAGGTAGGTAACGTTTCGCCGAAACGTTGCGTCGGTGTACTCGCCGATTGGTCTCTGTTTACGGATGGAAATTAAAAAACAACTGTGTACAACACAATAACAAAACAAAATGCGTGATTTCGTTCATAAATTTTTCTAAAAATTCTGCGGACATCTGCGTAATCTGCGGACTATTTGAACAATGTATTCGAGAATGGTTTGCCGTTTACAAGGTGTTTTCCGGCAAACGGAGTAACAATAAACGTTGTTCCTGTATCAGTTTTTGATCGGCGTGCGGCATGAGATCGTCAAGTTGTAGGGCGAGATTGCGTTGCCGTAACGCTTCGTTTCGTTTTTCGTCCGAATTTCCGGCAGTCTTCCAAAGGAACAACGCATAAGGTGCACGAAATTTTGCAGTATTCGGATACAATAAAACAGCGTTACGGTAATATTCCAAAGCCGTCGCCGCAAGTTCCGTATCGCTTGTTTTGTCGTACATTAAATTGAGGCGTTCCGCAAAAATAAAATGTAACGTTGCCGAACGAGGCATCAACCGAATCGTTTGACGTTGGAGTTCGAGAGTTTCCGCTTTTCGCATTTTATCGTTGGGAAAAATCAGCCAAAGCCGGAATGATTCCATAGCGAGATGTTCCCGAATAACCGATGAAAAAGGATCCGACTGAACCGCTTGACGTAACAAAGCAATTCGATGCAGTTCATCGGTTTCTCCTTCCGCCTGCATCAAAAACGAACCGGAACGAATAACCGGTTGGTAACTCATTTGTTGTACGAAAATAATTGCCGCAATCAGAAAAACAGCAATTCCGATTCTAAGAAAACGATGTTCGATTTCAGTATTGCTCTGGCGGTTGGCAAGAACAGCAGCCAAAAAGCAGAGCCCAATTGCCGTGCTAGTTACGGAAATTCCGCCTGCAGCAGATAAATGAACAAAAAATACTGACAACGTTATTGAAATCAACGATGACGGAATTATATGACTGAAACGTTTGAAAACAAAGGCAATGACCGGAAAAGCAACAGTGGTAAACACCGGTGCAAGAAAATCCATACCGGCTTCACTGTTGAACGAAAAGAAAAATGCTAGCCAACATCCAAACAAACCTCCATAAAAAAGAAAGATTTCCGAACGCGATAATGAATCAATATTCTGTGCTGGCGAAGAAATCGTACGGAAACCATTGTACAGCAGAAAACCAAACGGAACAATAAATAACAATAACGCCGGTAAACCGGAAACCGCTGCAATTTCAACTGCAAAATTATGCGGATCGGAAACTTCTTCACTTGCTTGCGGTAGTTTATATTGCATATAAGTCTGTTTGAAATTACCGCTGCCGCAACCCAAAACCGGATAGTCCCGAATCATTTCAAGTGTTGCCTGCCAATATTCGAGACGAAAACAAAGTGAACGCGATGCTCCTGAAACAAGACTTTTTCCCGAAGAAACAAAAACCGCAACGATAAATAAAACGGCAACCGTAAAACCAATGAACAGTAATTTATTTCCCCAATGGCGGTGAATCAGCAGGAACACAAGCAACATAATACCAACACCAACCGCAACAATACCGCTACGGCATTGTGTCAAAATGAAACAAATAAAAATGATACCAGTAACTGTAACAATTCCTAAACGCTGCCAACGTGTTTGCGGAAAAAAAAGTACAAGAAATCCCGCAAGGAAAACAAACCAGCAACCAAGCAAACCGCCAAGTGAATTGGTCATTGGATAGGTTCCCATTGGTTTGGCGGTTTTCAATCGGGCAACAAGCCGATCCCAATCCGGTGTTCCCTGTTTGATTGAAGAATCGATCTGAGCAATTGTTTTTTCAGGAGCTGCTTCAAATTGACGTAACATATCGGGAATACTTATAAATTGTTGGTGAAGTCCCAATAATGCTTCAGAAAACATTACCGCAATAACGATACCGAAAAATATTGTAATTATTTTAGGATTGTGTAACGTTTGGCGGAAAAGAAACCATGCAGCCGCTAAACCAAGCCAGACAGAGAACATATTCAAACCGGAACGCGGTGCGCCGCCATGACCGGGTAAAAGATTCCAAACAACAGAAATACAAGAAACCGCAAAATAACCGTACACAAATAAATCAATTCGTGAAACACGGATTTTAGGTAAACATCCTTTTTTGAGTAACGGTAAGACAACCCAAACCAATGCCGTCAGAAGCCAAAGAATACACGGCAAATGGAATATGCCGGAACGTTCCGTCTGTTCACCCGGTAGAAAAAGTGTTAAAGAAAAAAGTCCGCCCAAAACAATATAAAACCATGATGTTATATTTTGAGTAGTCATTGGATTGATTCTTCGTGATATTCTATTCAGCGTAATTTTCCTGATTATTTCCTATTTTGGCGGCTATGGCGTGATAGGTTGATGTGTAACAAAAAAACAAGGTACCTTTGAGACGAAACCGGTTTAACAAAAACCGATTCGTAGTTTCGGTTTCCATTTCTTTATGGCTTGTTCCGCATCCAGCATCTTGACAATTTCATTATAATCCGTAACATCCAGCAAATTAATTTTATCTTTGACGACAACAAAATCGCCCGGAGTTAATGCGGTTAAATGTTCCGTTAATCCGTTTGTTTCGATATTGAAAAAGTACTTGAACGCCTGTTTGACTTGTGTTGGCGTTAAAAAATGGTATTTAACCTTAAACTTAAAACGGCGCAGTGATGCTTCATCCAAATTATCCATTAAATTTGTTGTAAAAACAACCGGATACGGATGATTTTCCATCCAGGTCAACATTTCATTGACTTGGGAAACTTCCCAATTTCTCACCGCGTTTTCTCGCGAACTCAAAAAACTATCCGCTTCATCAAAGATCAGCAAGGATTTTTTCTGATAGGCTTCGTTAAACGCTTTGGCGATATTCTTTTCTGTTTCGCCAACCCACATGCTTTGTAAATCACTGGCACGTTTTTGAAGAACTTTTAATTTCATTTGATCCGCAAGATAACGGGCATAAGCCGACTTGCCGGTTCCCGGAACTCCGTAAAGGCAAAGCGAAATATTAAAGATTCCTTTTTTAACAATACGTTCCGCTAATTCTTCAAGATTAATATCGGTGTTGAGAAGGGAGGGTTCAAACGGGACTATTTTGTTCGGATTCTTTCTCGGTACAAATCCTTTTGACGCTTTATCCAAAGAGTCAATTGTCCGTTCAATCACTGTCGGATTCTTAACAAAATTCGCAACCTTGACCGCTGTTTCAATAAAAGAAGGAGCAACATCATAGTGTTCGGCATATTCCGTGATTTTTTCGTCCGATAATCGAACTTTATGTTTTGCTAAAACATTTTTCCATATATTTTTTGTTACGGTACAATCCGGTTTCGGCATTTCCAGCGCGTAGGTAAAACGGCGAAGATACGCCTTGTCCATTGCACCAATACGATTGCTAACCCAAATAACCGGCGTTGAATTCTTTTCCAACATTCGATTGAAGTACAATTTGGAATACTCTTGACGCGCAAATGGATTTTGATAAAAAATATCTTCCGCCTCGTCTATTAAAATAACCGCATTATTATCGTTTCTCAAAATAGTTTGAGCCAATGCAAGTTCGGAGAACCGGTTATTTTTGTTACCATCGCTGTTTTCAGAGATCATATAAAGATTGGTACCGATTACAGCGGCAAGCGTTTTACACATTTCGGTTTTACCGGTTCCGGGTTCACCGTACAATATAACATTCACACCGTTTTTTCGTTTCCGAACAGCGGTTTGCAAAATTGTTTTGATACAGTTGAAATCTTCCGAAATGTAACTGAAATCTTTCGCCTGTAATGTTGCCTGTCCGGTTGAGCCGAGAATGAGACGCTTAACATCGTTTTCGGTACGAAATTTTGAATGAAGCAATTTTTGAAAAAAATTAGAAAATTCAAAACGGTCTCTTAAAAAGCCGTCTCTTGATAAGTTAGGACTGTTCAGAATACCGTTGGTAACCAATGGTGAATTGAAAACAAAACTTTTTTCGGCAACATATCGGGAAACTCCCAATATTGCAGCGTAAGTTCTCATATCCCTGTTTTTGTAATCATGTCTGTTAGATACAATGCTCTCGTGTAAATCGCCCACCATCGGAATCGTTTCCACAAAAATCATGTAACGTAAAACTTCCTGATAATCTGTTTTGACATCAAAAACATCAAAAAGAATGTCGATTTTTTTATCGAATCCGCGAACATGGACAGGTATGAATTTTTCGCTTGACAATAAATGGCGAATGGTTTGGATATTGTATTCGAATTCGGGGGCATCGTCATCAGAGTTAGAAGAGTAACGGCGAACACCGCCTCTAAATCTATGAGAGTGTGTTCCCCATTTATCTGCCAAATCAATAGTGAATAAATCTTTGCTGTGTTCTTCCACCCA
>JAITBS010000576.1 GCA_031283515.1 Planctomycetaceae bacterium | reverse complement strand
TCTATAATATGCGTTTTAACTACGTCATAATTATCAGTTACTGATACCATTTATAAAACTCCACTGAACACATTAACAATATTCTAAAATAAACATTTCAATCATGTGTTGTGTGCTGTTGATTTTTAATTTCCATCCGTAAACAGAGACCAATCAATGAGTACACCGACGCAACGTTTCGGCGAGATATTGCCTTGTTACTTTTTTTATGTTATTGATGCGGTTCAAATAAAAATTCCGCTGAAATATTACTATTTTCTTTATTTTTGAAAACAAACTATGAAAAAACTAATTACTTTTTTTGTGATGTATTTGGGATTCTGTTTTACTAATTCCGTTTGGAGTGACGAATTGGCGGATCATTTTCGTAACGCTCCTGCGTCGTTGCCGGGTCAGAAGTTGACACTCAAAGGGATGCCGCTTTGGCACATGAACGGTCTTTTGACCAGCGAACTCATTCAGGAATTTTTCGAAAAAGGTAAAGCGTCCGGTTTCGCCGGATACACTATCCTGCCCATGACCGCGACTCAACCAACGTTTTTAAGCGAAGAGTATTTCAAATTGTTCGGGGAAATTCTGGAAACCGCCCGAAAAAATGATATGAAAATTGTTTTTTACGATGATATCAACTTTCCCAGTGGTTCAGCCGGCGGAAGAATGGCAACCGTTTTTCCAGAAGACACCCTCAAACGATTGGACAAAATTGAATGGGAATTCCAAGGTCCTGGACACTTTTCAGCAGTTTCGCCAATTACGATTGTCAAAAAAACATCATTCAAAAAAACAGGCGGAGTGCTTATGAGTGCGGTTGCCATGAATAAGGAAACATTTCAACGAATCAATTTAGTACAAAATGTCAATGTCCATGAAAACCGTGTTGAATGGGATGTTCCTGAAGGAAATTGGAAAATTATGCTTTTCCTTTGTGTTGACGGTAACCGGCAACTTGTCGATTATCTTTGTCCTGAATCTTCGGAAAAATATTTGACCTTGACTTACGATGAATTTGCGAAACGTTTTGGACAGTATTTCGGAACAACAATTCCATTAGTGTTCTATGACGATCTGTCGCTGGCTCATGTGGAAGATTATCGAACATGGACTCCGGAATACAATACAAAATTCGAATCAAAATACGGACGAAATCCGGTGTTGGATTATCCGGCTCTTTGGTATGATATCGGACCGGAAACCACTTCAATCCGTTGCGCTTTATTCGGATTCCGAAATATTCTTTTTTCCGAAGGTCACATGAAAGTCATTCATGAATGGTGTCAAAAACATCAGGTTCTTTCCTGTGGTCATCCAATGGGACCTTATATTATTCAACCTGTCGATATGGGTGGAGATAATTTTTTGTTCCATAAAAACGCCGATGTAACATTGTTTGATTCAATTCATTATTATGGACATGGTCGTGATGGATTCAAAATTCCTACTTCCGCTTCTTACAATTATGATCATGAAATTACGGCAGTTGAAATCTATGGTAATTATCCGGATCATACGGTTGATCGAAATATGCTTTACCGTAGCGCAATGGAAATTTTTGCGCGGGGCGGGAATTTATTGTTACCGCATGGAACGTGGACGGATGAAAAAACAATGCACATTCCGCCGGATATCGCATGGAAAAATCCGCGATTTGGAAAGGATTTACCGGAGTACAGTAATTTTGTTTCACGATGTTCTTTATTACTTCAGGGAGGACGTCATGTTGCGGATATTGGCATGGTTTATCCCATTGCATCTTTAACGGGTTTTTACAAATTCTTCAACCGACCGGAACGAACACATTACGGTTCGTATTATCCCGAAGAAACAGATTATCTCGTTTTGAGTGACTTATTAACTGGAGCGGTTTGGTGTGATTTTACAATGCTTCATCCCGAAAGTATCGACGAAAAATGCCAAACAATCCAAAATGAAAATGGTAAAACTTGTTTTCGTTTGGAAAACAAAATTAATTGGGAAGAATACTCGATTATTCTCATTACGGGAGGTAAAGTCATTTCATGGAGTAATCTCCAAAAGATTAAGGCGTTTCACGATGCCGGCGGAAAAATTATTGCAACAAGTATGTTGCCAAGCCGATCAATGGAACCAGGACATGATGCCGATGTACAACAAACAATTCAGGAAATGTTCGGTATTAAACCTACCGATCAGGTATTTAAACCGTTACCTAATCGTGTTCGGATCGAATTGAAAGGTAATACGATAAAAACGTTTTTGAATGAGGAGTTAATTGATACAACTATTGATGAAACATTCAAACAAGGCGGAGTTGGTTTTCGTGAAGCGGATAAAGAATCAGGAACCTTTCGTCATTTACAAGTTACTTCGCCAGACGGAACTATTCTGTTAAACGATGATTTCAAAGACCTTGTGAATTGGGTTGACACAGTAAATGCGAAAGTTTCCGATAACAGCCTTTCGTTGTACAATAATCAAAATATGCGAAGCAACATCGGCAATGAATGGACGGATTACGTTTTGGAATGTGAAGTTCAAACGGATTCAATGGCTGGCATAACGTTTCGCGTTCGCGATTCCGACAACTATTATATGTGGCAGTTTAATTCCAAAAACACCTTATTTTCCCCGCATATTCGGAGAAACGGACATTGGCATCGTTTAAAAACAATTACTGTTCCATCATACATTCGCATTCTTGCCCGAAACAATGACTCTGTACCGGTCAGAAAATACAAAAACACTATTTTTCTTCCTTCTCCATCGTACCGGATATTATTTGAAGCGTTCAATTTGTTACAGATAGAACAGGATGTACGATTACTCGGAATAAACGGTCAACACTTAACTCCAGTTAGCGAAGGAAATGGAATGCTCCAATATATTCATAAAGTAAAAGACGGACGGAATATTTATTTCTTTGCTAATTCCAGCAACAGTTCGGTCGAATTTGACACCGTACTTCGCGGAACATTCAGCGATTTGGAAAACTGGAATCCTCATAACGGTTCGATAAACACAATAAATATTCGAAACGATCCGACAAAAAACATAACGACAATCCGACTAATACTACCACCGGTTTCAAGTACGTTTATTGTTGAGTCAAAAAAGTAGATCAGTAACAATACTTCAAGATAACTTCTGAAATTGGTAAAAGATTCTTTTATTCGATGTCAATCGATTTAGATTGCCCAAAAATAGTTTTTTAGATAATCTATTAGTGAAATATTTTTTGAATTGGTTTACTGTTGTAAATTAAAAGGTCGCCTACCTTGTAATTGCCAACAGTAAACAAATTCAAAATATTCCACTGATAGATTACAATGACTTTTATTTCTAAAGTTTTTCTCTATAATATGCGTTTTAACTACGTCATAATTATCAGTTACTGATACCATTTATAAAACTCCACTGAACACATTAACAATATTCTAAAATAAACATTTCAATCATGTGTTGTGCGCTGTTGATTTTTAATTTCCATCCGTAAACAGAGACCAATCAATGAGTACACCGACGCAACGTTTCGGCGAAATGTTGCCTACCTCTTAAATAAATCGTAACAGAATAAAGCATCAATCAAGTGAATGCAAGAAATATAGCCTTTCAAATAAAAATTCCGTTGAAATATTACCAAAAATCAATACAAAAATCAATACAAAAGAATCACTATAAAAGAAGGAATAACTCATGCATCGAATTTTTCTCAACTGGGATCGCCCACTTCTTCAGACGGCGGCGGATTTTTTGATTGAACAGTTTGCGAAAGACGGACAATTTGATCTTCGTCATGTTTTTCTTGTTCTTCCTGGTAATCGGGCAAAGAATCGTCTTGAAGAATTGCTTGCGGAAAAAGTCGAAAAACTCGCCGGCATCGGAAAATTAGAACCTGCGTGGTATCCGCCGGAATTGTTGACTCCCGGAACATTACCGGAGAAATTTTATGAGTTACAAAAATCAATCGCCAATGAATTAACGCAACGATTGGCTTGGATTCATACCGTTGATCAATTGGAAGACGAACACGCTGATCTTTTGGCACAGGTTTTACCACATCCGCCGAAACGGAATGATTTTAATACCCGGCTTACATTGGGAAAAATGTTTGCGACTCTTCACCGTGAACTTGCGGCAGATGTTCTCGATTTTGCAGAAGTTGCTAAACTCTGCGACAAATTGAACATTAAAAGCGAAGTCCGCCGTTGGGAAACATTGACAAAACTTCAGGAAAAATATCATCACTTGCTCGATTCGCTCGATGTTTGGGATTTACAAACCGCAAGACTTTTCGCTATTCAGAAACAAAAATCCGAAGAATTTCAACGGATTTATAATAATTTTAACGAAAACAGTATTCAAATTTTCCTTCTTGGTCTTGTTGATATGAACCGTGCGCAAAAAGAAATTCTGAACAAATTTCATAATTTCGTAACAGCAGTTGTTTTTGCGCCGGAATCATTTAAGGAAAAATTCGATGATTTTGGTTGTTTAATTCCTGAGGCGTGGGACAATGAAAAATTTGTACTGAATCCTTCTATTAATGAGGAACAAATCAAAATTGTCGAACATCCTGAGCATCAAGCGAATCTTGTGTTACGAAAAATTGCCGATCTTGGCGGAAAGTATGCTGCCGATGAAATGATCATTGGAGTTCCTGATCCGCAAGTGATTCCGTTTATCGAACAACGGCTTGAACAGGCAGACATTCCCTCACGGCATGTTGAAGGAACTCCAATAAAACAAACGGCTGTTTACCTGTTTTTTGAAACAGCATCCGCCTTTCTGGAATCTCAAACATTCTCTGCATTCGCAGAATTGGTTCGGCATCCCAATGTCGAAACGTTTTTGAAACACGATCAAAATTTGAAACAAGATTTACTTTCGGAACTGGATTATTATTATACGGAATTTTTACCGGTAATTGTCAGCGATACTTGGCAATCGAAAATTGATACGGAAAATCCGAAATATAATCAAACGTTTGATTTGTTGCGAACAAGTTGGAACCGGCTCAAGGAATTGTTTGATGTTGATTTTTCGTTGCCGCAGAAACAACCGCCTCAAGTTTGGATAGAAAAAACCAAAAATATGTTACAACGGCTTTACAACGAAAATAATCCGTCAACAATCAACGAACTTCGTGAAAAAATCGAAGAAAAAGTTAAAGAGAAAATTAAAAGTGTTATCGAAATACTGGAAGATGTTCCGAAACAATTATTTCCGGATGTTTCCTTTTCGGAAATGCTGCGATTGATTCTGAGTTTGATTGAATCGGAGCATATTCCGCCGCACGAAAATCATGATGCGGTGGAATTGGTTGGTTGGCTTGATATTGCAATGGATGATGCTCCGATTGTTATTATAACAGGAATGAATGACGGTTTTGTACCTTCCTTTTTAACTTCTGATTTATTTTTACCGGACAAGATTCGCCGTGAACTTGGGATAGAGGACAATCGTCGGCGTTTTGCACGGGATGCTTATGCGTTATCGGTAATTTTGGGAACACGCCGTTCAACAGAACACGGTCATGCTGTTCAATTGATTGGCGGTCGCCGTTCCACCAAAGGCGATCCGATGCTTCCGAGTCGGCTCTTTTTTGCCGCCGATAACGAAACAATAGCAAAACGTGTACAGAAATACTTTGGTCAGATGGAACAGGAACCGGAGATGTTTTGGGTTGGAAAAATTAAACCGGGGCAAACGGAAAAACCGGCGTTCAAAATTCCCGACGCGGAACCATTGGAACCATTGCATTCGATGCGGGTTACGGAATTTGCGGATTATCTAAACTGTCCGTACAGATATTATCTCAAACATCGTCTTCGGCTAACCAATCTCGACGATGACGATGAAGAACTTGACGCTTCGGCATTCGGAACACTTATTCACGAAATTCTCCGGCAATTCGGACAAAGCCGTATCAAAAATTCCGCGTCAACAGATGAAATTACCGCGTTTCTGGAAACAACACTCAAAAATTATGTTACACAAAAATACGGTCAACAACCGCGTCCGGTTATTGCTATTCAGGCAGAGCGGGCGTTGAAACGTCTTGAGGCTTTTGCCGCTTGGCAGGCAAGTTGGGCAAACGCCGGTCATTCTATTATCGAAACGGAATTTTATTTCAGGGACGATTCGATTTTTCTGGATGTTGAGGGACAAAAAATATTGCTTCGCGGTCGTATTGACCGTATTGATCGCGAGGAAGAAACCGGACGTTTGATCGTTTTGGATTACAAGACTTCCGATTCCGTAACAGAACCGGAAAAAAAACATCGCAAAAAAAATGCAGAAGGTGATCTTGTGTGGATTGATTTTCAATTACCGCTTTATCATTATATTTTGCGTCAATCGGGTTATTCGGAGGAGATTGCGCTTGGATACATTTTGCTTCCGAAAGATGTTACACAAACGGATGTCAAACTTGCGGCGTGGACTTCTGCTGATATTCAGGAAGCGGTTGCACAAGCGGAAGACATCGCCCTGCATATTTTAAACAATGACTTCAACATAGCAGATTCGCCGCCGCCTTACAGTAAAGCGTTTGCTGCAATTTGTCTTGAAGATATTGTCATCTAAAATTACAATATTACCATTCACGCTTTTTTCAGGAGAACACCGATGCCGACAATTCTCAAAATTTCCGCAACATTTTTCATTTTGTTGTACAGTAATATTTGTACGGCGGCGGACATTCTCATTACCGGCTTTGAAGGCGAAACATACGCTTCCGGTTGGAAAACCGAAGGTGCCGCCTTTGGCAACACTCCCGCACACGGAACGCTCAAAGGACAAATGAAAGTTACCGGATTTCTAGGCAACGGTCTTGCCAATTCCTTTTTGGGCGGAGACGGTTCGGTCGGCAAATTAACGTCACCGATATTCAAAATCGAACGACCGTTTATTTCCTTTTTAATCGGCGGCGGCGGACACAAAGGCTTGGCAATCAATCTGATGATCGAAAACAAAATTGTCCGAACAGCGTCCGGTACAAATATTGTTCCCGGCGGTAACGAAAATCTTAACTGGTTTGACTGGGATGTTACAGAATTTCAGGACAAAGAAGTCCGGATTGAAATTATTGACGAGATTGGCGGTTCGTGGGGACATATCAATATTGACCACATTGTTCAAACAGAACAACGGAAAGCACCGGTTGAAAAGAAAACGTATTTTGTTGCGGAAAAAGAGTTTTTGCATATTCCTGTTACGATGACTGCTCCGGCAACATGGATACGTATTGAAGCGGACGGCGTTTGGCAACAGGAATTTGAATGTTCGCTGACGGTTACCGGAACACCGGATTTTTATGCCGATTTACAAATCGGAAATTGGAAAGGAAAAAAATTAACGTTTATTGCCGAAAAAGTTCCGCAGGAATCGCAAGGTCTTAATTTGTTACGGCAAGACGATAAGAGAACGCAAGAGGAAACGGTTTACACGGAACGTTTCCGACCGCAATTTCATTTTACTGCGCGAACCGGTTGGATCAATGATCCTAACGGTTTACTTTATTGCAATGGGGTTTGGCATCTTTTTTTTCAGCATAATCCTTACGGAACGAATTGGGGCAACATGACATGGGGACATGCGGCAAGTCCTGATTTGTTGCATTGGACGGAACATCCGGCGGCAATTCATCCTGATAAACTTGGAACAATATTTTCCGGCAGCGGAGTTGTTGATTGGAATAATTGTTCCGGTTTTCAGAAAGGACAAGAGAAACCGCTTGTGTTGTTTTACACGGCAAGCGGCGGAAGTGCCCGTTTCGGTGCAAAAATGACGCAATGTCTTGTTTATTCCGTTGATGCCGGACAAACGTTTCAAAAATACGAACACAATCCGGTGTTACCGCAAATTACCAACGGAAACCGTGATCCCAAAGTGATCTGGTATGAAGCAAACAAACAATGGATTATGGCGTTGTACATGGAAAAAGAAAATTACGCTCTTTTTGTTTCGGAAAACTTAAAGGAGTGGAATAAAATTTGCAACATTAACGATCTTGGCTGTTCGGAATGTCCTGATTTTTTTCCGCTTCCGGTGGACGGCAACTCGTCGAATACAAAATGGGTTTTTTGGGGTGCCGACGGAAAATATTTACTCGGTTCATTCGACGGTAAAACATTCAAACGTGAAACCGAACCGTTAACCAATAAATATGGCGGTAACGATTATGCGGCAATGACATTCAGTGATGCGCCGGACAAACGGCGTATTCAGTTGGCGTGGATGCAAGGCGGTCAATATCCTCGTATGCCCTTTAATCAGCAATACTCTGTTCCGCGTGAACTAACTCTCCGAACAACACCGCAAGGAATTCGGCTTTTCACGGAACCTGTCAAAGAACTTGAATCATTACGCGGTGAGCTCAAAGAATTTCGCAACATTATTGTTCCGCCCGATCAGGAAACATTGATTCCGTTTGAAGAAGAATTTTTTGATGCGGAAATGATTCTTGATGTTGGTCATGCGGATAAATTGGTGATGGATGTTGTTGGTCAACGAATTGCATACAATGTTGCCGAACAGCAAATCATGTTGGAAAAAGTTTGTGCACCGCTTGCGTTACGGAATGGCAAGTTGAAATTACGAATCCTTGTTGACCGAACTTCGATAGAACTTTTCGCCCAAGACGGTGAAGTGCAAATTGCTCAATGTTTTGTTCCAAAAATGAACACCGCTTATAAAGGGATTACAGTTGACGGTAAAGTTGTTCTCGAAAATATCAAACTCTGGAAAATAAATTCCATTTGGAAAACGAAACATTTTTAATATATCAGTGGAGTTATTCGTCAATTTGTTTACCAATGGACTCCAAAGGTAGGCAACGTTTCGCCGAAACGTTTTCACCCACCGTTGGTCGGCGTACTCGCCGACTTGACCTTGTTGACGGACGGAAATGAAAAACCAACCGTGTACAACACCATAACAAAAACAACCGTTGCGA
>JAITBS010000509.1 GCA_031283515.1 Planctomycetaceae bacterium | reverse complement strand
GGAGTGGAATTTTTTTAGAGTACAAACTACACGAAAAAACAAAATAGACGAAAAAGTTAAAACAAAAAGTTCGGTAATACAATACAATACGGCGTACTCGCCGACTTGCCCCTGTTGACGGACGGAAATGAAGGACTCACTGCGTACAACACAATAGTAAAACTCAACCGTTGCGACCGTAGGTTTATTGTATTGTATTATTTAAAACCTTTCGGCGAAAGGTCGCCTACCTTGTAATTGCCAGCTGTAAACAAATTCAAAAATAGTCCGCTGATATATTACAAGTTTTTGTGTTTTACTTTCCGGAATCAACAATCTTGTGTCTGATTAACAGTCTTGTGTTTTTACTGAACTTTAGTAGAATAAAACACTTCGGATACATCATGGGCAGCATGATTATTTTTTGTTCTATTTTTTTCTTAACAATTTTTTAGCAAAATGTGTGGAATTGTCGGATATGTTGGGCAACAGAATCCTTTGGACTTTTTACTTCGTGGACTTCGGATGTTGGAGTATCGCGGTTACGACAGTGCCGGAGTTGCTACCATTAACGGAGCAAAAACAATTCATATTGAAAAAACTCAGGGACGGATTGATGCCCTGAAGAAACTCGTTCTCACTGCAAAACTACAAGGTAATATCGGTATTGGTCATACCCGATGGGCAACTCATGGGTTGCCGACCAAAGAAAATGCCCACCCGCATCTCAGTTTCGATGGTTCCGTCGCCATCGTTCATAACGGCGTGATCGAAAATTATCAGTCCATCCGAAATCAATTAATCAAAAAAGAAATCAAATTTATCACCCAAACCGATACCGAATCACTTGCTCATTTGATTGCCTATTATCTTCGTGAAGAAATCGATAAATTTGGTAAAACAGTTAAAATTGAAGAGATGTTGTCGCATGTTGTTAAACTTGCTTTGTCGCAGATTCACGGAACTTACGGAATTGCAGTTCTTTTCCGCGATTATCCCGAAGTGATGATCGGTGCGAAACTTGGCAGTCCGCTTATTCTTGGAGTTGGTAAGAACGAAAATTTTTTAACCAGCGACGCCGCCACTCTTGCCGGTCACACCGATCAAATTATTACACTCTCCGACCATGAACTTGTTTGTATGACAGCAAACGGTTTTTCGATTCGTCACCGTGATGAAGGAATTGTTGAACGGAATATTGAAATTCTCGATATTGATCCGTCACAGGTTGACCGCGGCGGTTTTGCCCACTACATGCTCAAGGAAATTTTTGAACAACCGGAAGCAATTCAAAACACATTGCGCGGACGGCTCGATTATGATTCCGCAACCGCAAAATTTGGCGGTCTTAATTTGACACCGCAACAAATGTTGAATGTTCAACGCATTTTAATGACGGCTTGCGGAACCAGTTGGCATGCTTCGTTGGTTGGTGAATACCAGATTGAGACATTGGCGCGGATTCCGGTTGAAGTGGAATACGCCAGCGAATTACGGTACCGAAATCCGCCGCTCGATTTCAACACCGTGCTTTTCGCTATCACACAAAGCGGTGAAACTGCCGATACTATTGCCGCCATGCGGGAAATGAAACGGCGCGGATTTCCAACAATGTCCATTTGTAATGTTGTCGGAAGTTCGATTGCTCGTGAAGCTGACGGCGGAATTTATTTACATGCGGGTCCTGAAATTGGAGTGGCGTCAACAAAAACATTCACGTCGCAATGTACCGTTTTAGCGTTGTTGGCGTTGTATCTTGGTCGGCTCCGGCATTTGAATTTTGAAACGGGGCGAAAAATTATTTCCGAACTCGAAAAATTACCGAATCTGGTCAAAACAGCTCTTGCAACAAACGACCATATCAAAAAAATTGCCGAAAAATATGCTCATTGTAATAGTTTTCTTTTTCTTGCCCGTCATTTTAATTTTCCAACTGCGTTGGAAGGTGCTTTGAAGCTCAAGGAAATTAGTTATATTCACGCCGAAGGTTATGCTGCCGGAGAGATGAAACATGGTCCTATCGCACTGGTTGATGCGGTTACACCAAGTGTTTTTGTGTCGCCAACTTGTTATGTTCATGATAAAACGTTATCGAATATGCAGGAGATCAAGGCTCGCGGCGGACCGGTGATTGCTTTGATTACGGAAGGCGACCAACGAACTGCGGAAATTGCTGATGATATTATTGAATTACCGCCGATTGAGGAATTTCTGCAACCGATTGTGTATAATATTCCGCTTCAACTTTTGGCTTACCATATTGCGGTTTTTCGTGGTTGCGATGTGGACAAACCGCGAAATCTTGCCAAAAGTGTTACCGTCGAATAAAGAGCTGTCATTGGGGGTAGTTGATAGTTGATAGTTGATAGTTGATAGTGGAGAGTGTCGCAAGCGGAGTAATACTGTTTTGGTGTTTAACCGATCCTTTCTTCCGTTCTGAAACGTTTTTTCCGTCCTGAAACGTTTCTTTCATCCTGAAACGTTTCTTCCGTCCTGAAACGTTTTTTCTGTCCCGAAGCGTTTCTTCCGTCCTGAAAGGACAACATAAGCCAGCCCTACCCAACGGGTAGGGTCAAAGTGGAGAGTGCCGCAAGCGGAGTAATACCGTTTTGGTAAAATAGGACGCTTGCGACACTATCCACTCTCCGCTATCAACTATCAACTAAATTTCCCCCCCTATTGACGTTTTTTGGAGATGTGTTTTAATTTGAAAACTTGGATTTGAGTACCAAACTTTGGGATGGATACCAAAATTCGAGAAAAAACTACTTTACCGCCCGGCGGAGCAACGGGTCATTTTATTTCAACTTCCTTTTATGAAAGGGATACGATGATGTTTGTTAAAAATTTGTTTGAGTTTTTTGAAGTCTTGCTTGCCGTTTTGTTCGGAAGTATTTTTTCCGCAGGGAAAAAATATGTTAAAATAGGCAGGGGGGGGGGTATAGGATGTCAAATGCCTTTACACTTGTCGAACTTCTTGTGGTGATTGCGATTATCGGCGTGTTAATCGCTCTTCTTTTACCGGCAGTTCAGGCAGCCCGCGAAGCCGCAAGACGAATGCAGTGTACCAACAATCAAAAGCAGTGGGGCATTGCGATTCACAACTTTCATGACACGAACGGTGTTCTGCCTCCGCACGGAACACAGCATGCTCCCAATCCTGACGGAGCAACAGCAGCAGATAAAGTTAAAACGGACGGCGGTCCCGGCGCATTAGCCCGAACTCTACCGTTCATCGAAGCTGCCAACGTTTCGGCTGGGAAAGATTTTTCCATATCCATATTCAATGGAACGGGAAGTTCTATCAATTCCTATTATGATGACGTAAGAGGAATCAACCTACCAATTATCGGTTGTCCTTCTGACGGCGAAAGAACAATGGGCGGTGTATCGCCCAGCGGAACGGTGACAGCCCCCGGCAATTATGTCGTCTGTACCGGTACGGGAATCGGCGACTATTCACTCCAGCAAGTAAAGACAGACGGCGTGTTTTACAAAGCACGGAACGGCGCCAATACAACAACCGGCGAAGTTCAAAAAGTTGTCGGCGACCACGGACTTGAATCAATGACGGACGGAACAAGCAACACGATGATGATTTCCGAAGCACTCTTCGGTAATCCTTCTCTTGTCGGCGGCATTGACTTGTCCGGTATGGATGCTGCAAGTAAGGCAAAGATTTACCAGCGGGCGATTCTTGACGGAACTCAAACTCCAGCAACCGATGCCGCAACAAACGAAGATATGGCGGCGTTTTCTGCAAGCACCACGAAAACCGGCGGTAAACAGGAACGGTGTGCAATGTGGCTTTCCTGTCGCTGGGATCATTCGGCTTACAACGCTTACCTGACACCAAATCAGAAAGATGCCTGCAACTGGTGGAAAAAAGGCAGTCCCGCAGAAGGAAGCGGGCTGGCGGGTTGTTTCCTGAAAGCAACAAGTTCTCATCCGGGAGGCGTCAATGTTTGTCATGGTGACGGAAGTGTTCATTTTGTGAGTGATACTGTTAATCGTTTGATCTGGTTGAATCTTGCAACCGTTGACAATCAAATTGATTAAACAACTCTTCGAACAATTAGGCGGTGCTTCGGTGAAACGCCGCCTAACCTCACTAAAATCAAGAATTGAGAGAGAATAATGACACCTAACCCGCAAAATATCGCAAATTGTAGCCCTACAATTACCAATTGTAGCCCTACATTTACCGATTGTAGCCCTACAATTACCGATTGTAGCCCTACATTTACCGATTGTAGCCCTACAATTACCGATTGTAGCCCTACATTTACCGATTGTAGCCCTACAATTACCGATTGTAGC
>JAITBS010000492.1 GCA_031283515.1 Planctomycetaceae bacterium | reverse complement strand
AATTAAAACTCCCGAAACAATTCAATAAAAAATAATTTTAAAACCAAATGTAGTGAAGAAATTTACCCCCCAACCCTAGAAAATCAAGCACTCCAGCCCTCTAACTGTGGAACTTGGGCTAACACTTGATGCGGAAGCTGTTGTTGATCTTGCCGATGGCGATGCCAAACATCTTACATCAGGACTTTATCAATTTGAACGTCCCTTGAAAGAACCAGTGAAGAAATAAATGTAACTTTCATATAAAAATTTAGCCTACATCTTGATTACTTTCATAAATTGTTGCAAAATATCTATTGAAAGACCAAAGAGGTGTATTACCGATATTAAAAAAACGTAACCAGTGATTTTGATCTGATCAATCACTGGTTACGGTTTTTTAATGGTTTACAAATTGCAGGGGATTTTAACGGATGTCTTTTATTTTAGTCGAGGAAACCAACAAGGTCTTGGCTGCGAGTCGGTTGTTGAAGTTTACGGACGGCTTTGGCTTCAATTTGACGGATTCGTTCCCGTGTTACTTTGAAGATATGCCCGACTTCTTCCAATGTATAACTGTAACCATCGCCAAGTCCATAACGGAGTTTGATAATTTCCCGCTCTCGATAACTAAGTGTTTTGAGAACTTTAGCAATTCTGGTTCGGAGCATTTCTTGCGTCGCTCCAATTGCCGGATTTTCCGCCGCTCCGTCAGGTAACAAATCACCGAAATGGGAATCTTCGCTGTTGCCAACCGGTCGATCAAGACTGATCGGATAACGATTCATCGCCAAAATTCGTCGGGTTTCATCAAGCGGTGAATTAGCAGCTTCCGCAGTTTCTTCTATTGTCGGTTCACGTCCATATTCTTGCAACAATTTTCGTGAAACGTTGCGCATTTTGGACATTGTTTCGACCATGTGAACCGGTATCCGAATCGTTCGGCTTTGATCGGCAACCGCTCGCGTAATCGCCTGACGAATCCACCACGTTGCATACGTACAAAATTTGAAACCACGCCGGTATTCAAATTTATCGACCGCCCGCATTAAACCAGCATTGCCTTCCTGAATCAAATCAAGGAAACTTAAACCGCGATTTCGATATTTTTTCGCAATCGATACCACCAAACGAAGGTTGCCTTCGGACAAACCGCGTTTTGCCTCCTGATATTTTGCGAAAAGGTCTTGAACATACTTGACTCGGTTACGAAGACTTGTTGGTGTTTCCTGTGTTAATTGCAGGATATTACGGAACTCATCCAGTAAGGATTGCCGTTCATATTCCGGTCTGCCGCTAGCACGATGCGCATGAATTCGTTCTCTCAGTTCGTCAACACGGCGGCTAAATTCCTCCAATGTTGGAATCATTGTTTCAATACGTTGAGTCCGAAGACCAAGCTCTTCGATCAACCGCACCGCACGACGTCGCGAACGCCCCAATCGTGTCCATGCAATTTTTCGTTCGTCCGAGTTACGGGAACAACTTGTTGCAATACGATAATCTTTATGGTTTCGGCGAACCATGAGTTCCAAAGAACGGAGATTATGGGGAAAACGTCCTATAATCTGTTGTTTTTCAAGGCTATCCGTTACGGAAACCTGAACTGTTCGATCAAACGGTAATTCGTTGTGGTGAACCCGCCGTAACGTTCGAACTGCATGTTGGAGGACATAATCACATTCCAACAATTTAGCACGGAATTTGCGTCGGGTGATTTCGATTTGTTTGGCTAACGCGATTTCACGCTGACGGGTGAGGAGGGGAATTTCACCCATCTGAGTCAGATACATTCGAACCGGATCGTCAGACCAAGCGTCACCTATCTCCAATTTGAGGAGTTCTTCATCAAACAGTTCCGCGTCTTCTTCGTCTTCATCCTCATCAATAAGAAGTGAATCAACCATCTCGTCTTCGTCAATATCAACATCTTCAAGATGGAGCATCTCTTCTTCCGGGACAAGTACATCGTCAAAATCATCTATGAGAACATCTGGATCGTACAAACTAAACTCCTGTAAAATAATAAGTTAAGTGGTTGACTAACTTCCGTTTACACCAATCGTCGGGGGGACAACACCAGATTTTCTCCCTATCTTGAATGGGGGAAATGATCGGGAAAACGGGGAATGGGTAAATGGACAAATATTCTGTTCTTTTTACGTAATTCAATATCTTTCAGATTGAAAATTTTTGCAAAACCCAAAATATTAATCGAAAAAATTATTCAGACAAGATTCAATCAATGTTCACTAACGGACATCTCCTTTCTCCCTCTCGGGATTAAATTAGTAAATTAAAATAACATAAGTCTCATTAATAGGGAATAGTTACGTTAAGTACAAAATATAATATTTTACGAATGATAATATAAAATGTTCAGTTGACGGAGTTTTTTAAGGAGTAAAAATGGATTTTTTCGGCATAACAACGTTTCAGTAACAGGGATATTGAAAATCAAAAACCTATCTAATTAAGTACCTCGTAACTGATTATAAATCAATATACCTCACATTCAGACACAATGCATATTTTTTTATTATTTGGAAAGAAATTATTATTAGGTAAAACAGGTAAGAAGCAAAAAATTACCTAATCACCTAAAACATTTTAGTAGTTCCATCTATTCGTAATTTTCGATGAAAACTAGGAAGACACATTTGATCTTTGCTTATCCTGATCAAATGACATGGGATTTTCTGGTTTGGACAGACAAGTTATTGGCGTCATGGTGGTGTTCAATTTTGTGGTAAAAAATCGTTGGATACTGGAAATGTAAAAGTCAGAAAAAAATTCCAGACACCCGAACATGATAAAATTTCATGAAACAATTGTCTAAGGTGTCGGTCATTCATTAAATATTTTATCATTTTCTTGAGAAAAAATCCAGAGGAAAATAATTTTTCACGAAAAAATTTTAAAGTTTGTAGGAAATTTATCTGAAAATCTGTTTGGAGGGGCAGAAAATTTAACAATTATTTTATTTTTTTGTGTTTTAAGGTAAAATATAATTCGTGTATCGTCTAAAACACTTGTTTTTCTTGACTGTGAAGATATAATAATTACCGTCTTTTGGAAATTAGTTGTTTTGAGTGACGGATTTTGAAATTTGAGAAGTCGGAATTGTTTTTACTGATGGTATATTCATTGTTTATGAGAGGAGTATTCTGTGTCTTTGAAATATCTTTTGCCCTGTTCTTGCGGGCGGTCACATGAAGTTGAAATCTCCCAAGCCGGTCAACAAGTTACATGTTCTTGTGGGCAAACGCAACTGGTTCCGTCATTGCTAAAAATCAAGAATTTACCGGTTGCCGAAGAAAAGGAAACAAACAGTTCGGAACTGCCTAAACAAAAGAATACAGGAAAGTTACGTCAAGTTTTTTTTCTTCTTGGAGTCATTTTTTTCCTACCTGCTGCAATTTTTTTTCTCTGGGCGTTTTTTTCGTATCCTTTACCTCGCGATGTTTCTCTAAAACAAGAATGGTTTAGTTATGGTAAAACGGAATTGTATCAAAATTCGACACCGATTCCTGATTTTGAACACAATGTTCTTTGGATTCAAGATGAACATTTTGACCGGATGAGTCCGATGGAACTCTATTTTCATTTCAAAATTCTCGAACGCGGTCCCAATTTCAGTTATAATTTTCAGGAAAATTATCAGGCACTTCAAGATGCTTATTACATTCGTCTTGCGGCGGCGGCGATTTTGTTATTTCTGGTCATTCTGAGTTTGATTTCATCTTTCTTTATGCCGAAGCGGGATGTTATTGTTACGGGATGGAGCGGAAGTGAATGGAAATAAACAACTTGAGAATCTTTCCGAACACTTTCAAACAATCAGAAATATTCACTAAACATTCAACTGCCTTCTTGTCGATAAGGACGATGATACAATCGTTTCGGTTGGCGTGAGTGCATTGTTCTGGCGGTTTAGTAGTTAAGATCGCCCAATGTTCCAAGTTGACAAGGAAGTCTCCCATGTTCCGCAATTTTGTCCGTTTGTCGGCATTGACTATTGTTTTCGGCGTGATTTTCTGCGCTGCCGTTCCGGCACAAACGTCGTCAATTACTTACCACATCTGGAATACGGACAACTTACCCAATAGTTCGACAACAGAGAAATATTATCGTTAT
>JAITBS010000568.1 GCA_031283515.1 Planctomycetaceae bacterium | reverse complement strand
AACACAACAAAGCATTTCATGAAATTTTCCATTTTCAGACTCCTTATTTCAAGAGTTTTTTGAAATGACCACGAATCGCCTGCCGTACAACACGGCAAAAAAACATTATTCCGGTCAATCAGGTTCAAAGTTTACACAAAACGTCATTAGAATACAATAACAATCTTCTTAAATTTTAAAAATTTGTAATCTATCAGCGGCATATTTTTGAATTTGTTTACATTTGGCAATTACAAGGTCGCCTACCTTTTAATTTCCAACGGTAAACAAATTCAACAATAATTCCACTGAAATATTACAAAAATCCTATAAATTCTGTTTATCCTGTTACGAATCTGCTTATTTTTTCAAAAGTTGATTTTGAGCATCAGACATCCTTCCTGTTGAGCAGCATCACAAAGAAAAGGGGCGCACCAAGAAAGGCAGTCAGAATCGAGACCGGCATCAAGCAACTCGGTGAAATACTTCGGGCGGTGATGTCCGCGATAAGGAGGAGTAAGGCACCGCAAACCAACGAACAGGGTAATACAAAACGGTTGTCTGAACCAACCCAAAAACGAACACCATGCGGAACAACCAAGCCGACGAACCCAATAATTCCAAGCGAAGCCACCAAAACCGATATCAGCAGTGAAGCAAAAAACATTGTTCCCAAACGCATTCGCCGGATAGGAACACCCAAAGACCGTGCATTTTCTTCGCCAAGAGCAAGGGCGTTGTAATTCCAGCTCTGTGAAATAAAATAAATCACCGAAACAACAACGAACAGACTCATTATTTTGACCGAGTACCAAGTCGCCCGTTGTGTGTCGCCGAATGTCCAATAGACCATTGCGGCAAGTTGCCATTCGGCGGCGAAATATTGCAGCATCATGGTTCCTGCACCGTAAAATGCGCCAAGAGCAACACCAATCAGAATAATTGTTTCCGACTTGATAGAACGTTTGCCGGACAACGTCAAAATCAAGGCGGTGGCAAGGCATGAACTTAAAAAAGCTCCGATAGTAACCGAACTGAAATGCCGAAAAACGTTTGAAGCGGGTCCGGTAGTGCTGACAGAGCCTTCACTCAGGAAAATGACCAGAGCCGCACCAAATACGGCAGCTCCTGATATTCCTAAGGTGAAGGGCGAGCAAAGCGGGTTTCGCAGAACTGCTTGCATGGTTGCACCGGAAATCGCTAAACCAGCACCAGCCAACAGAGCAGCCAAAGTTTGCGGCAATCGAAAATGATAAACGATGCGAATATGGGTTTCCGATGCTTCGTAACCGAGTAGAATCCGAATAATTTCGGTAGAAGTAATTTTGACCGGACCAACCGAGATTGAAAGGAAAAACGCCAACGGTAATAACATGACCATTCCCGCAAACAGAATATATTTACGCCGAAGATATTGACGGTATTCGTTGATAGCGGAAAGTGAATTCATGGAGCAATTAATAGTTGAAAGTGTCGCGAGCGATTGGCAATTGTTCCCCCCAAAAAATTCCGAAATAATCAGGAATAGAATTTGACTGAAATTCCCATTCCAAACATTGCTAATCCGAATGATTAGGGATGTTTTTGAGACGGTTTATCAGGAATAATTTGTGTACCGGAAGGACCAACCGCAGTCGTCTGAACAAGAACATCTTCATCTTTTGCCCACGTAAAATGAGGAACCCCAGCCGGTTCTGTTAAAAAACTTCCCGGCGGAAGCGGAACAAGTTTCTGAACATCAAATTCTTCGCCAATACCGTAATAATACGTTCCCGAAAGCACAACAACCGTTCGCGAATCCGTATGGCGATGCGGAATAATTTGTTTACCTTTGGGAAGCAGGGTTCGTGTTACGTAAAGCCCTTCCGATTTCGGATCACCAACCAAAATAATGGTACGCGGTGCGGTACTGCGATCACCTTGCTGTTGCGGCGGAAAACGGATGTCTTCCGAACTAAGAAACAAAAGCGGTATTGCCGCTTTTTCCGTAACCGGCAATTCTTGTTGTAACTTCGACGGTTGTGTTTGCCGTGTTCGCTGCCCCGCAAAAAGAACCACACAAACAATTGAAAAAACAACTATAAGAGAAAATGACTTTCGTTTCATAATTCAAATCATTTCGTTTCCGAAGATTGATGAAGCTTTTTTTCACAACGACTATCCGAATGACAGTTGCGTCAACAAGTATATCAACACAACCGTTTCGGATATTGGTGATTTCTATTTTGTTTATTGTGTGTGAGTAGTAACACAATTCAATGCTGTTTTTCGCGTATGAACGCTGCGACTTTGGTGTCTTCTCTTTTAATATGATTGACCAGCCAATCACCAACTCCAAAAGTTACTTTACTGACCAATGTTGTTGTGGGACCTGATGCTTTCATTTGTGTTGCGAGATCTTGAACAAACACCTTAAATTTGTCATGAAGGTTCTTGTGGTTCGGGTAATCGGGATATTGGTATTGTTGTTGCAACCGTTCCTCATCGCCGAAATGTTTAGACGTATAAGACACCAGAAAATCCAGTGTTTGATGAAGTGTATCACGTCCTTGTCCGGTGGCACAAGCGGATAATAAATCATTGATCGCTTTAATCAATTGCTGATGTTGGGAATCAATAAGGGAATTTCCGGTTTCAAGGTCTTTACTCCAAGTATAAGCCATTTTAATGTCTCCTTTATTAAGAGTTTTCTGGATCAAAATCAAAAATGTATAACCTAAATATCCATGAATTTGGTACTCATTGATGTTTTCATGATACATTATATCATTACCCAATGTTCTGTACCGCTATCAAATGTACGCTGTTAAAAATAATTGTAATATTTCAGTTCCGTTGTAATTTTTGAACAAGGTTGTGTCTATTTTATGTTTGCCTGCTCTTGGTAAATTATTTTTACGAATATTCTGCTGATATATTACAGGGATTTTTGTTGTTATCACCGATTTGTATTTTTAACTGGTTCGTAAGGGTGTTCGCGTTTATTGAGAACTTTTGCTTCTTCAATTTTATCGAGCGTTGGAATCACGCTGTTTTCATCTTGCGGGTCAAACCGCTGAATATCGGCTAAAACGTCTATTCCTTCAACAACACGTCCAAATACGGTATGACGCCCATCGAGAAAATAAGTCGGTACAAAAGTCAAAAAAAACTGGGAGCCATTGGTATTGGGACCGGCGTTTGCCATACTCAATGAACCGCGAAAATGTTTTCGGGCGTTAGGAAATTTCGATCCGCATTCATCGTCAAAAGAGTAACCTGGTCCGCCGCGTCCTGTTCCGGTCGGATCACCGCCTTGAGCCATAAACTGGGGCAAAACGCGATGAAAAACTGTTCCATTATAAAATCCTTTTTCAACCAACGAAATAAAATTGGCAACTGTATTTGGTGCTTCGTTTTCGAAAAGTTCAATTACAATTGTTCCTTTGGTTGTTTTAATTTGAACGCGGGGTAATTTTTTAGCCGGATTTTTTTCACCGGCTTCGGTTTCGGCTTTACGGATTTCAGTTTCTTTTGCCCAATCTTTTTTGGATTGTGAAATACGGCTATAAAAACCTTCAAGAGCCATTGCTTGTTCTTGTCCTTTTTGTGTTTCGCCGATTTTTTTCAGGACTTTTTCCAGATATCCGTTATTGGTTGCGGTTTGGAGCCATGATTCGGCTTCTTGCAAATCGGAAGCCAACAGGGCTGCCAGTCCGGCATAGGCATAAAGAACTTCGGTTTCACGAGCAACTCCCTTTGCGGCAAGCCGTTTGAAAATAGTTACTGATTGCTCATAATTTTCGCGCCGGTATTCCCATTCGACATTTCCATAAAGAATATTATTGACGAACGGATTACGATTTGGTGTTTCGTCGAAGGCTTCAAAGCCGCGAGCCAACATTTGTTTATAGATTTCCAAACCGTCGTTATACAACACCCAATATTCTTTTTCGATTAGTTCTTGCCGATTTGGTTTTGCGGCGGGATATTCAACTTTTAAGCTGTTTAATTTTTTGTTGGATTCACGGAAGGCGTAAAATTTTTCCATGAATTCTTTATTTTTCTGACCGAGAGCTTCGGCTTCTGTTTCTGATCGAGCGTAATTCGCCTCAATATCCGGGCGAACACCTTGTTCGGAGGAAGATTCTGATTGCGGGGCAGTTTCTTGAGTTAAAACCATAGACAAAAACAACACTGTTGTCACAATTTGGAGAGAAAACATACTTGTTAGTGAAACGGGGAAAGGGTTATACTGTTTGGAAATTCAATTACAATTCAAGAAAGCAACCCGATTGAAATTGAATACGAACACGAGATGCTAAATATAAACCAGTCAACCCAGTTCTGCAAGCCCCCAAACAATTTGTTTCAGGAAAATGTTTTTTTGTAATCTATCAGTGGAATTTTTTGTTTCTCCTACGTCCTGAAAGGACAGGATATTAGTTGATAGTTGATAGTGGAGAGTGGAGAGTGGAGAGTGGATAGTGGAGAGTGGAGAGTGGAGAGTGGAGAGTGGAGAGTGTCGCAAGCGAAATAATACCGTTTTGGTATTACTCCGCCTGCGAACCTCATTTTCACCTAATTTAAACAACAAAACAACCTCAGTAGCCAAT